>NZ_JBHXJG010000294.1:0-8491 GCF_042723425.1 Streptomyces sp. NPDC058375
GGATACTTCTCGTCGCCGCTCGGTCAGAGGGAGACGCCGTGCTGACGCAGGTAGGCGATCGGGTCGACGTCCGAGCCGTAGCTCGGGCCGGTGCGGACCTCGAAGTGCAGGTGCGGGCCGGTGGAGTTGCCGGTGGAGCCGGAGAGGCCGATCTGCTGGCCGCCGGTGACGGTCTGGCCGACCGAGACGTTCAGCGAGGACTGGTGGGCGTACTGGGAGTACATGCCGTCCTCGTGCTGGATGACGACCTCGTTGCCGTACGAGCCGCTGTTGCCGGCCGAGACCACGGTGCCCGGGCCGATGGCCAGGACGGGGGTGCCGGAGGCGGCCTGGAAGTCCGAGCCGGTGTGGTAGCCGCTGGACCAGCTGGCGCCGGAAGCGCGGTACTGGGTGGTGACGTTGGCGTTGGCCAGCGGGGCGGACCAGCCGGAGCCGGTGGCCTCGGAGGAGCCGGTCTGCGCCGAGTTGCCGGAGCCCTCGGAGTCGTCGGCGGAGATCGTGTCGCCCTTCGGGGCCTCCTTCGGCGCGGCCTTCGGGGCCGGTTCGGCCTTCTTCGGGGCGGCCTTGGGGGCGGCGGACTTCTCGGCCGGGGCGGAGCCCTTGGCGCCGAGCGTCAGCTTCATGCCCGGGTGGATCAAGCCGGGGTCGTCGCCGACGGTGGAGCGGTTGTCCTGGTAGAGCTTCTCCCACCCGCCCTTGAGCTGGTGCTCGGCGGCGATCTTCGAGAGGTAGTCGCCGGAGACGACGGCGTACGTCTTCGGGGCGGCCTTCGACGCGGCGGGGGCGGCTGCCGGAGCGGTGTGCGCGGCGGCGACCGAGGCGGCGGCGGGCTTCGCGGCCGGGGCGGCCTGGTCCGCGGCGTTCGCGGCGGTGGCGCCGATGAGCGGGAGGGCGAGTGCGGCGCCGCCGGTGCCTGCGGCGAGGACGCCGCGGGAGATCGGGCCGGACTTGGGACGACGGTGCTTACCCTTTGCGGGCATGGGGAAGTTCCTCTCCGGCGCCTGCGAGGTGAGCTGTCGGGTTCGGGCTGGAGATGCCCGGTCGCGTTGCGGCGACCTCACCCCTAGCCGGCCCGGATCACTCCGGACCGGCGGCTTACCTGGTTCCCCCGCTCCTGCCACACGTGAGTGGGTGGGTGCGAATTCCGGGCGGCGGCAGGATTAGGCGATCCGTCCGGATTGACGGTGACCGTAAACCGGTCAGGACGGGCGGAACAAGCCATCGGTTGCGCGCCGGAATCATCGATTCGATATCGCTCCGGATTTCCGGTCACACTCCGTGGATTACGGATCTTGGATTTCCGTGCGGAGAACGGGAATGGCTAGGGGCGCGTTCACCACGGACCGTCACGGATATGATCCCGCTCACCTCCGAAATCTCATCTCCCCCATTAGCGGGGCATGTTCTGCGAAATGCACCAATACGGACACGCCGCGGACGACACCTCTGACGCCGGGTCAGGCCGGCCCGCCCGGCGCTCCGCACCGGGGAGGCAACCGTGATGATTTTCCGCCGAATCGATGTCGTATCGTCACGGGAGCGCCCTCGCCGGCGAGCCGCGCCGACGCCAGAGATCCCAGGAGCCACCGTGACGCAGCAGGTGCCGCAGGTCCCGCCGACAGAGACCGCGCTGACCGGAGTCCGCAACTTCCGCGACGTGGGCGGGCTCCCCACCACGGACGGGCGGCGCACCGCCTTCGGCCGGCTCTACCGCAGCGGCCACCTGGCGCACGCCACCGCCGAGGACGCGGCCTTCCTCGGCGGTCTCGGACTGCACACGATCTTCGACTTCCGCCACTCCGCCGACCACCGGCTCGACGGGTACGACATCGAGCTGGCCGGTGTCCGCAATGTCAGCATTCCGCTCTCGGACCCGGCCGACGGCGCGGAGTTCTGGCGACTGGTGGGCGACGGGAACATCGAGCAGCTGCGCTCGGTCCTCGCGGACGGCAAGGGCGTCGACCGCATGATCCGGATGTACCGCGCGACGATCGAGGACCGCACCGCCGAGCACAGCCGGGTCCTGCATGCCCTGGCCGAGGACAGCGTCCCGGCGCTGATGCACTGCGCGGCGGGCAAGGACCGGGCCGGCCTGTCGATCGCGGTCGCCCTGCTGGCCGTCGACGTCCGGCCGGAGGCGATCGAGGAGGACTACCTCAAGTCCAACGACCTCCACCGCCGGTACAAGGTGAAGCGCACCGACACGTCCCGGGCCGGCATGTCGCCCGAGGTGATGGAGCTGCTGGACCCGCTCTTCGGGGCGCGGCCCGCCTACCTGGCGGCGGCCTTCGCGACCATCGAGGAGAACTGGGGAACGACGGACCGCTATCTGTCCGAAGGGCTGAAGGTCTCCCCCGAGACCCGGCAGCGGCTGCGCGAGCGGCTGCTCGACGAGAGCTGACCCCGCGGGCGGAGGGCCACGCCGGGCAGGCCGTCACTTGCTCCCGGCCACCACGAAGAGCAGATAGAGGAAGGCCGCGATGACGTGGCCCGCCACCAGGTAGGCGAAGAGCCGGATGACGACACCGCGTGGCATCCGCTTCTCCTGCGGGTCCTCGTTCGGGCGGTGCCCGGGGCCCAGCGGGTCATAGTGTTCGGAATCGGACATGACGGTCCTCTCTGCCGGCCTCCCGGCCGGTGAAGCGAAGGATGCTGCGGGCGGGGGACGGCCGGTCAGCGCGCGTGGAGGCCGTTGCCGAGGCAGAGCTCGGCGGCGGGACTCTGCAACAGGGAGTGGACGAACAGCAGCTCCGCTCCGCAACGGTCGACGGCCGCGATCCGGTGCGGGGTGAGCGAGTCGAAGTGGGCGCTGTCGCCGGGTTCGAGGTCGTGGACGGTGTCGCCGAGCCCGACCCGCAGCCGGCCCTCCAGGACGTACAGCCATTCCTCGCCGGGGTGGACCCGGACCAGGTCGCCCTGGGCGCCGTACGGGACGCGCACCCGCAGCGCCTGCATCGCGCGGCCGGAGCCGCCCGCCTGCCGGTACATCCAGCCGTCGGCCTCCGCCCCCTCGAAGCCGCCGCCGCGCACGATCGCGTCCCGTTCGGGCGGCTGCTCGCCGAGCAGCTCGGAGACCGTCGTACCGTAGATACGGGCGAGGCCCAGCAGCATGGGCAGCGAGGGCTGCCTGCGTCCGGTCTCCAGCCGGGAGAGGTGGGCCGGGGAGAGTCCGGCCCGCTGCGCGGCGGTCTCCAGGGTGAGGGCGCGGGCACGGCGCAGATCGCGCAGTCGGGGTGCGACGCCGGGGAGCTCGTCCGGCGCCCCTTCGTCCGAGGGGTTCATGCCTCTATTGGGCCAGGACCTTTCCTCTGAGGCAAATAACTTGCCTCAGAGGCAAACGCCGACTCAGCGGTTGGCCACGGCCTGCTTGACCAGCGTCCGGCCGAAGTCCCACATCAGGCCGCCGCCGCTGTGCGCGTCCTCCATGACGGCGGTGAACGCCGTCACGAAGCGGTCCACCTCCGCGTCCCCGATGACCAGGGGCGGGATCAGCTTGATCACTTCCAGGTGGTCGCCGGAGACCTGGGTGAGGATGCGGTGCTTCTGAAGCAGCGGCACCACGACCATCTGGGCGAAGAGTCCCTTGCGGGCCGCCTGGAGCATGGTCCAGCGGCTGCGGAGTTTCAGCGACGAGGGCCGGCCGAACTCGATGCCGATCATCAGCCCGCGGCCGCGCACCTCGTGGAGCAGTTCGTAGCGGTCCACCAGGGCGGCCAGCCGCTCGCGCAGCAGGTCGCCGGTGCGCCGGGCGTTCGCGACGGTCTCCTCGTCCTCCATCACCGTCAGGACGGCGAGCCCGGCCGCCATCGCCTGGGCGTTGGAACCGAAGCTCGCGGAGTGGACGAGGACCCGGTCCATCGAGGAGTAGACCTTGCGGAAGATCCAGTCCTTGCCGAGGGTCGCGCCGACGGGCACATAGCCGCCGGAAAGCGCCTTGGCCACGCAGACCAGATCGGGTTCCACGCCTTCCTCGTGCTGGTAGGCGTAGAAGTCCCCGGTTCGGCCCAGGCCCGTCTGGACCTCGTCAGCGATCAGGAGCGCCTTGTGCCGGTGCAGCAGCTCCTGCGCCTCGCGCAGGTAGCCCGGCGGCGCGGCGTGCACGCCCTTGCCCTGGATCGGTTCGACGACCAGGGCGGCGACGTCGCCCCGCTTCAGTTCGCGGCGCAGCGCGTCCAGGTCGCCGAGCGGGACGGCCGTGTCGGGGAGCAGCGGGGCGAAGCCGTCGCGGAAGCCGCTCTCCCCGTTGACGGACAGCGAGCCCGTGGTGAGCCCGTGGAAGGCGTGGTCGCAGTAGAGGACCCGAGGCTTCCCGGTGGCGTACCGGGCGAATTTCAGTGCCGTCTCCACCGCTTCCGTACCGCTGTTCCCGAAGAAGACGCGGTCCAGGTGCGGGCTGTGGGTCAGCAGCTTCTCGGCGAGCAGTCCGGGCAGCGGCTGGCAGTCGAAGCGGGTGAGGTCGGCGAGCTGGGCGTCGAGCACGTCGTGGAGGGCCTTGCGGACGACCGGGTGGTGCCGGCCGATCCCCATGACGCCGAACCCGGCGAGCATGTCGAGGTAGTCGTTGCCCTCCGCGTCCCAGAAGTACGCGCCCTCGGCCCGCTCGTAGACCTTGTCGAAGCCGATGGTGTGCAGCATGCGCGGCAACTGATGGTTCAGGTGGCGCGCATGCAGCTCGTACCGCTCGGCCCCGCGCTCGGCCAGGAGCCGCCCGAGGTCGAAACCGCCCGGCCCGCCGTCCGTCACCGGTTGCCGCCCACGCTCTCCCGTGCCGCGCGCAGGGACTCCTTGAGCGATCCCATGGTGGCGAGCACGGCGGTGGGTTCGTAGCCGCAGTGCGCCATGCAGTTGGCGCAGCGCGGGTCCTTGCCCCGGCCGTACTTCTCCCAGTCGGTCTCCTCGATGAGCTGACGGTACGTCGGTACGTAGCCGTCGCTCATCAGGTAGCAGGGGCGCTGCCAGCCGAAGAGGGAGTAGTTCGGGATCGCCCAGGCGGTGCACGGGAAGTCCGCCTTGCCTTCCAGGAAGTCCAGGAAGAGCGGGGAGTGGTTGAGCCGCCAGCGGGCCCGGTTGCCGCCCGCGAACGCCTTCTTGAACAGTTCGCGGGTCTGCTCGACGCCGAGGAAGTGCTCCTGGTCGGGGGCCTTCTCGTAGGCGTAGGCGGGCGAGATCATCATCTCGTCGACGTGCAGGTCGTCGTTGAGGTAGTTGAGGACCTCGATGATCGTCTGCGGGGTGTCGGTGTTGAAGAAGGTGGAGTTGGTGGTGACGCGGAAGCCGCGCTCCTTGGCCTCCTTCATCGCGGCCACGGCCTCGTCGAAGACGCCTTCCTTGGCGACCGACTCGTCGTGCCGCTCGCGCAGTCCGTCGATGTGCACGGCGAAGGCGAAGTACGGGGACGGGGTGAACTTGTCGAGCTTCTTCCGCATCAGCATCGCGTTGGTGCAGAGGAAGACGTACTTCTTCCGTGCGACGAGCTGACGCACGATCTCGTCGATCTGCGGATGCATCAGCGGCTCGCCACCGGCGATGGACACCATGGGGGCACCGGATTCGAGCACCGCGCCCACCGCCTGGGCGACCGGCATGCGCTGCTTCAGGACACCGGCCGGGTGCTGGATCTTGCCGCATCCCTCGCAGGCGAGGTTGCAGGCGAACAACGGCTCCAGCTCGACGATCAGCGGGAACTTCTCACGCTTGCGGAGCTTCTGTTCGAAGAGATACGTCGCAACCTTGATGGTCTGGCGGAGCGGCATGGCCATCTAGCTCACCTCCTGGGGAGCAGTAAAGATCGGTGCCATTCATAGAAAGCCGGAAGGACGGCACGAAGTACGCGGAACGCTGATATTCCACCGCGGACCGTACCGATACGGACGAGCTCATGCTCTGGAGCGTCCACGACCACCCGGACGGCCGCAACCGGGCGCGGTCCGTGACACAGGGCGGTACGCAGGGTCGCGGCGGACTCCATGTCGACCGCGATGGCCCCGCCCGCCCGCAGCGCGGCCCGCTCGAGCCCTCGTACGACGTGGTCGGAGCCGGTCAGCGGGCCGGTGTGGATCCTGCGGCCGGGGACGGCCCGGGAGAGGGCGGCGACCAGGACGCCAGTGCCGGTGCAGGGGGTGGCGCCGTCCGCGTCCCGGGTCTCCTCGGCGACGACGAGGTCCCCGGGGTGCATCCCCGGGGCGAGTCCGGCGCAGAAGCCGGAGGCGATCACGGCGGCGTCGGGGACGCCGCCGGGGCCCAGGAGGCGCGCCACGGCCGCCTCCGCCGCCCGGGGGCCCATGCCGGTGCGCAGTACCCGGACCGGGCCCGGGGCGCTCCTGCCGCTGCGCAGGGCCACCTGCTCGATGCCGAGGGCGCAGGCGACCAGCAGCGGCGTCACGGGGCTCCCGGGTCCCCGCGGATCGCCCATCAGGCCCCCTCGGCGGCGCCCGGGCGGTCCGCGAACGGGTCGCCGTGCACATAGCGCCCGAGTGCGGTGAGGGGGAAGACCTGGCGGTAGAGGTGGTAGTTGATCGAGAAGTCCCAGGGGAAGCCGGTGCCGGTGAAATACGGCTCGTCCCAGGAGCCGTCGGCCTGCTGCGCCTCGGTCAGCCAGGTGACGCCCCGGGCGACCGCGCGGGTGTCGCGGCGGCCCGCGGCGAGGAGGGCGAGCAGCGCCCAGGCGGTCTGGGAGGCGGTGGACTCACCGTGCCCGATCCACTTCTCCTCCTGGTAGGAGCGGAGGTCCTCGCCCCAGCCGCCGTCGTCGTTCTGGACGGACTCCAGCCAGGTGACGGCCCGGCGGATCGCGGGGTGTCCGGCGGGCAGTCCGGCGGCGATCAGGGCGGGGACCACGGACCCGGTGCCGTAGACGTAGTTGACGCCCCAGCGGCCGAACCAGGCGCCGCACGCCTCCTGTTCGGCGAGCAGCCACTCGATGCCCTCACGGGTACGGGGGTGGTTCGCGAGGCCCTCGACAGCGAGCATCTCCACGACGTGGCCGGTGACGTCGGCCGAGGGCGGGTCGATCACCTCGCCGAAGTCGCAGAAGGGCAGCCGGTTGGGGAAGGGGCTGGTGTTGTCGGCGTCGAACGCGCCCCAGGCTCCGTTGCGGGACTGCATCCCGAGGTTCCAGCGGACCCCGCGGGCGATGGCGGCTTCCAGCCGGGCGGGGTCGGGGTGGCGCACCCGGCGCAGCGCCAGGACGACTTCGGCGGTGTCGTCGATGTCCGGGTAGTTGTCGTTGTGGAACTCGAACGCCCAGCCTCCCGGGGGCAGTTCGGGTTTGCGCACCGACCAGTCACCGGGTCTGGTGATCTCCTCGGCCAGCATCCAGTCGGCGGCCTTCACCAGGGCGGGGTGGTCGGGTCTGAGTCCGGCGTCGGCCAGGGCGATGGTGGCCAGGCAGGTGTCCCAGACGGGCGACTGGCAGGCCTCGATCATGCGGGCGCCGTCCTCGCGGTGGACGGCGAACCGGTCGAGGGAGGCCAGGCCGGCCTTCATCACCGGGTGGTCGAGGTCGTAGCCGAGGAGGTGCAGGGCGATGACGGAGTAGACGGCGGGCGGCTGGATCCCGCCCCAGCAGCCGTCGTTCTCCTGTCGCTCGATGATCCACCGGGCGGCCACGTTCATCGCGATACGGCGCAGCAGGCGCGGGGCGACCTTGTGGTAGAGGTGCAGCCCTTTGTCGAGGCGCTGGAAGAGTCCGTCCCAACTGGCGGGCGGGGCAAGCTTTCTGGCCGGATTGGGGTGGCCCGGGTCGGTGTGCAGCTCGTCCAGCGGGAAGGGCGCGGGCCGCACCGGGCGCTTCGCGGAGACGATAGTGAGCGGCACGATGGTCTGCCGGGCCCAGCAGCCGAAGTCGTAGATGTTGAGCGGCACCCACTTGGGGAAGAACATCAGCTCGGGCGGCAGTTCGGGGAGGTCGTCCCACTTCCACCAGCCGAACAGGGCCAGCCAGATGCGGGTGAAGACGCGGGCGGCCGCGATGCCGCCCTGCTCCCGAATCCAGCCGGAGGCGCGGGCCATGTGCGGTTCGTCGGGGCGGTCCCCGGCCAGCCGCAGGGCGACGTACGCCTCGATGGTGGCGGAGAGGTCGCCGGGTCCGCCGTAGAAGGTGTTCCAGGTGCCGTCGCCGAGCTGTTCGCCGCGGATGAAGAGGGCGGCGGCCCGGGTGGTCTCGGGGTCCTGGATACCAAGGAACTGGCGCAGGAGCAGGTCTTCGGCGTCCATCGTGACGTTGGTGGCGAGGTCGCCCTTCCACCAGCCCTGCTCGTCCTGCCTGCCGAGGAGGTGCTCCACGGAGCGTTCCGCGGCCTGCCGCGCGATGTCGGTGACATCGTCGGCGGCTGTTCTCGTGTCGGTCGTGTAGGTCGGAACGGCGGCGGGAGCCCCGGTGGTTCTCGCGGCCCCGGTCGATCCGTCGGTCGTCGCTGTCATGAGCTTCCCCTTACGTGCAGTCGGTTCTCTGCTGTGCTGGGGTCTCCGTCGGCCGACGCCCCATGAGGGG
>NZ_JBHXJG010000295.1:0-8349 GCF_042723425.1 Streptomyces sp. NPDC058375
GGAGTGGGGTGCGGTCCTCGCGCGGGGCTCGTGACCGGTCAGGCGACCGAGAGCTCGACGTTGATGTTGCCGCGGGTGGCGTTCGAGTACGGGCAGACCTGGTGGGCCTTCTCGATGAGCGCCTGCGCGGTGGCGGCGTCGACGTTCGGGATGGAGGCGCTGATCGCGACCTCCAGGCCGAAGCCGCCGGCCTCGGTCTTGCCGATGGAGACCGAGGCGGTCACGGTCGAGCCGGAGATGTCGGCCTTCTCCTGGCGGGCGACGACGCCCAGCGCGCCCTGGAAGCAGGCGCTGTAGCCGGCCGCGAAGAGCTGCTCGGGGTTGGTGCCCGCGCCACTGCCGCCCATGGCCTTCGGCGGGTTCACGACGACGTCGAGCTGACCGTCGTCGGAGGAGACCCGGCCGTCGCGGCCGTTCTCGGCGGTGGCGACGGCGGTGTAGGCGACGTCGATCTTCTGGATGCTCATGGTGTGAGGATTCCTCCTGTTGGTGCGCCGCGACTCGCGCCCACGATCGCGACGGCCTGGGGATGAGCCTAACGGGTGGCCGCGACGGGGCCGGGGTCAGACCAGGGAAACGATCATCTTGCCGGTGTTCTCGCCGCGCAGCAGGCCGACGAAGGCGTCGTAACCCTTCTCGATGCCCTCGACCTCGGTCTCCTGGTACTTCAGCTCGCCCGAGGCCAGCCAGCCGGCGGCCTCCTGGACGAACTGCGACTGGAGGTCGGAGTGGTCGCTCACCAGGACGCCCTGGAGGCGGAGCCGCTTGCCGATGATCATCGCCATGTTGTTCGGGCCGGGGGTCGGCTCGGTGGCGTTGTACTGGGCGATCATGCCGCAGATGGTGGCGCGGCCGTGCACGTTGAGCGAGGAGATCGCGGCTTCGAGGTGCTCGCCGCCGACGTTGTCGAAGTAGACGTCGATGCCGTCGGGGGCGGCCGCCTTGAGCTGGTCGCGGACCGGGCCGTTCTTGTAGTTGAACGCGGCGTCGAAGCCGTACTCCTCGGTGAGGAGCTTGACCTTCTCGTCGGAGCCCGCGGAGCCGATGACCCGGGAGGCGCCCTTGAGCTTCGCCATCTGGCCGACCTGGCTGCCGACTGCCCCGGCCGCGCCGGAGACGAAGACCGCGTCGCCCTCCTTGAAGGAGGCGACCTCGAACAGGCCGGCGTAGGCGGTGAGCCCGGGCATGCCGAGCACGCCGAGGTAGGCGGAGAGCGGGGCGATGTCGGGGTCGACCTTGACCGCGTGCTTGGCGGGGAGGTCGGCGATCTCGCGCCAGCCGAGACCGTGCAGGACGTGGTCGCCCACGGCGAAGCCCTCGGCGTTCGAGGCGATGACCTCGCCGACCGCGCCGCCGTCCATGGGGTGGTCGAGCTTGAAGGGCGGGGTGTAGGACTTCACGTCGTTCATCCGGCCGCGCATGTACGGGTCGACCGAGAAGTGCTTGTTGCGGACGAGGATGCGGCCTTCGGCCGGAGCGGCCACCGCGGCCTCACGCAGCGCGAAGTCCTCGGCCTTGGGCCAGCCGTGCGGGCGGGCGACCAGGTGCCATTCACGGCTGGACGTGGGAAGTGCTGCAGACATGGGCTCGGGTTCTCCTCAATGTCCTACGGGGGGTGAGCCTCCGCGCCCGTCGACGCGAAAAGCTTCATGACATGAAACAACCATGCTCCTGAATATTTCATGATGTCAAGTAAATCGGTAGGCTGTCGCCTATGGCCACTCGCACAGACTCCCTGACCCTTGAGGTCGTCGAGCTCATCGGCGCCGTCGTGGCGCGCTACCACGAGGAGTACGACCGGGCCGCCGCCGAGCACTCCCTCACGGGCGCGCAGGCACGGGTGCTCGGGCTGCTCTCGCTGGAGCCGCTGCCGATGCGGAAGATCGCCCTCAGGCTGAAGTGCGAGCCGTCCAACGTCACCGGCATCGTCGACCGGCTGGAGACCCGGGGACTGGTCGAGCGCAGGCCCGATCCGGCCGACCGGCGGGTGAAGCTGGCCGCCGCGACGGAGGAGGGCCGGCGCACGGCCCGGGAGCTGCGGGACGCGCTGGACTTCGCCCGGGAGCCGCTGGCCGGGCTCTCCGACGCCGAGCGCACGGTGCTGCGGGACCTGCTGCGCCGGATGCTGGGCGAGGACACCCCGTAGGCATCGCGCTCACCTGCTTACGTGCACCACCACAGGAAGCGGGTGCACGTCGGGGACGGGGTCGGGGTGGGCGTCGGCTCGGCCGGGGGCGGCGGGGGCGCGGGCGCGGTCGTCGGCTCCTGCGGGTCGCCCGGTCCCGGCGGGTCGGCGGGCGGGCTGTCGGGGGCGTCGGACGGGTCCGCTCCATCGGGTTCCGGGGAGGCGGTGGGCTCGTCCGTGGCGGAGGGGCCGGGGCTCGGCGACCCGGACGGATCCGTGGGGCTTCCGCTGCGGTCGCCCGCCGGTGAGGCGTCCGTCGCGGGGCCCGTGGTCGCCCCGGCGGGGGCGCCGACCGGACCGGGATCGCGGGGTACGTCGGCGGACGACTCCTCCGGCGCGGCCTCGGCCGGACCACCCGGCTCCTCACTGACGAAGTCGGCGGCGGTGTCGTCCCGCCCGGGCTCCAGGGCCAGTTCCGCCAGGCTCAGGGCGCCCGCCGCGAGGAGCAGCCCGAGGGCCCCGAGCAGGACGGCCCGGCCGCGCCGGCGGTGACTGCCACGGGCCCGCCGCCGGGAGGGGCGGGGCTTGCGTGCGGCCTCGCGCCGGGCGTCCCTCCGGGTGCGGCGGGGGGCGTCGGTCTCGTCCGCCGGGGCGGCCGGCCCGGTCGGCCCGCGCGGGGCGGAGCCGGCGGGCGCGGGCACGGCGTAGGGGCCCAGTGCCTCGGCGGGCGTACCGCACCCGGCGCAGGCCAGGGCTCCGTTGAGATGGCGTCGGCACGGGTGGCAGTAATCCATGGCGCCCGCAGGTTAGGCGTGCGCGGAAGAACCAGGGAAGCCGCACAGGTGAGGATCTTGTGAGGAAGCAAGGATTCCGGTGACGGCCGGTCCGATACGCCTGACACGCGGGAGGATGGGCGGCATGAGCACTCCCGCCCCCTTCGGCCCCCTGCAGTTCCAGCTCGTCCTGCTGCGCCGGATGGCCGATTTCCAGCCCGACCTGGTCGAGGAGGCCCGGCACGGACTGAGCGCCTCCCTCGCCGACATGCGGGAGGCCAACCGCCGCTGGCAGGCCATGGTACGGGCGCCCCGGGGCCGGGGGGCGCTGCGCCGCTACCGCTCGGTCCTCGGCGAACCGGAGCTGACCCTGCCGCGCCGGGTCGGGGACCTGGAGTGCGAGGCGCTGCTGTGGTCCGTACCGCTCTGGCCCGACCTGCGGTTCGAGGTGATGGCCGGGCCCGGCGGGGCCGTCTGGAACGAGTGGCTGGTCCGGGCCCCGGGCACGGCGGGCCCGGAGCTGACCTCCGTAACGGATCTGCTCCCCTGGTCGTGCACCGTGGACGAGGCCGCCCGTGCCTTTCCGCCGGCCCGGCCGATGGAGGGCAGCGCCCCGACCCGGTGGGCGCTGGCCGTCACCGACCCCGCATCCGGCCGGGAGCGGGTCGCCGAGTTCACCTGGGGTCTGTTCCAGCGGCTGCTGCCGGCCGGGTGAGCTGAGGAGCCGTCAGCTCCCGCTCCCCTGACGGCGCAGCTCAACGCGCGCGACGGGCCGGACGGCGCGACCATGCAAGGAGAGACCGGCTGCCGCCGGTGCCCACCGTCCGCGCGCTCGGGAGAATCGCCGTGACCGTCAGCCTTGAGCAGTTGCAGCGTTGCCATGTCGCCGTCGACCTGGGGGCCGCGAGGACCCGGGTGTACGTGAAGGGGCTCGGGCTCGTCGTCGACGAACCGAGCGTCGCCGCCGTCAACACCCGTACCGGCTCCCTCATCGCCGTCGGCACGCTCGCCGAGCAGATGACCGGCCGCACCCCGGAGTACATCCGGGTGGCCCGTCCGGTCTCCGGCGGGACCGTCGTCGACATCGAGATGGCCCAGCGGATGCTGCGTCATCTGCTGGGCGACAAGCTCCGCCGTCAGTTGCGCCGCAAGCCCCGGCTGCGCGCCGCCGCCTGCACCCCGCACGAGGCCGATCCGCTGGCCCAGCGCGCGACGGTGGAGACCCTGGTCGGGCTCGGCGCCCGCCGCGTCGAGCTGGTGGACACCCTGATCGCGGCGGCCGTGGGCTGCGGGCTGCCGGTCGAGCAGCCGACCGCCACCATGATCATGGTGTGCGGGGCCGCCACCACCCAGATCGCGGTGCTCTCGCTCGGCTCGATCGTCACCGCCGTACGCATCCCGGTGGGCGGCAACGCGATCGACGAGGCGGTCATCCAGTACCTGCGCCAGCGCCACCAGCTGCTGCTGCCGAGCCAGTCCGTACGTCCGCTCCAGCTGGCGCTGCACGGCAACGGGCTCCAGCTCACCGGTCCCGCCCTCACCGACATCCACGGCCGCGACGTGGCGACCGGCCTGGCCCGCACGGTGCAGGTCGACACCGCCGCCGTACGGCAGGCCATCAACACCCCGCTCACCGCGGTGCTGGACGGGGTGGGCAAGGTGCTCCGCGACTGCCCGCCGGACCTGGTGGCCGACCTCGCGGACCGCGGGATCATGATGGTGGGCGGCACGGCGCTGCTCCCGGGCCTGGACCGGATGCTGCGGGACGCGACGGGGATGCCGGTGCACATCGCGGAGCGGCCCGACGTCTGCTCGGTGCTCGGCCTGGGCGCGATGCTGGACGGCAAGATCCAGCCGATGGTCCTCAACCCGCTGGCGGGATGAGCGCGTCGGCGCGGATGAAGGAGCCTGTGGAGCCCGGCCCCGCCGAGCCCGGTCCCGGTACGTCTGGTCCCGGTGAGTCCGGCCCGACCGCGTCCGGTCCCGGCGAGCCCGGTCGGGGCGCGTCCGGCCCGACCGCGTCCGGTCCCGGCGGGCCCGGTCGGGGCGCGTCCGGCCCGGACGTCGGGCGGCTGCCGATGCTCCTGGAGGCGGTCCTCAACGTCGGCAGCGACCTGGAGCTGGGCTCCACCCTCCAGCAGATCGTCGAGACCGCCGCCGCCCTCACCGGGGCCCGCCACGGCGCGCTCGGGGTGCTGGACCCGGACCGGGACCGGATCGAGGCGCTGTACACCACCGGGATGTCGGAGGCCGAGCGGCAGCACCTCGATCTCTTCCCGGGCCTCTCCCCGGACGACTCCGACGAAGGGCCGACCGCGCTGACCCGGCCCGGCCCCCCGGTCGACCGCCCGCCCGTGCGGAGCTTCCTCCGGGCGCCGATCGTGCTGCACACCGAGGTCTTCGGCCATCTCTGCCTCGGCGGGAAGCGGCCGGGGCCGTTCACCGACACGGATGCGGGCCTGCTGCGGGTCCTGGCCGCCCAGGCGGGCATCGCGATCGGTAACGCCCGGCTGTACGCGACGGCCCGGCAGCGCGAGCGCTGGATCGCGGGAGCGGCGGCCGTCACCACGGCCCTGCTGACCGGTACCGACGCGGCCGACGCGCTGATGACGGTGGCCGAACAGGCCCGGGTGCTGGCGGGCGCGTCGGCCGGGGTGATCCTCCAGCCGACGGAGGAGGGCGGCATGGAGATCGTCACCGCCTCCACGCCGGACGATCCGGCGGGCATCGTCGGCACGGTGATCGAGCCCGGTTCCGCGGTGCTGGTGCAGTTGCTCGGCGGCGAACCGGTCTTCATCGACGACTCGGCCACCGATCCCCGGATGACCACCGGCGTACGCTCCCGCTTCGGGCCGAGCATGATGCTGCCGCTGCAGAGCGGCGGGCGGCTCATCGGCACCCTCGCTCTGCCCCGGCGGCGCGGCGAGCGCCCGTACACGGACGTGGACCGGCTGCTGGCCACCCAGTTCGCCTCGCAGGCGGCCCTCGCCCTGGTGCTGGCGGACGCGCAGGCCGACCGGGAGCAGCTCGCGGTGTACGAGGACCGCGACCGGATCGCCCGTGATCTGCACGATCTGGTGGTCCAGCGGCTCTTCGCCACCGAGATGATGCTGGAGTCGACCCGGCGGCGGGCCGCGTCGGAGGAGCCCCGAGAAGGCACCGGGGAAGGCGGGGAGGCGGAGGCCGGGGTGCTGCTGGGCCGGGCCGTGGACGAGTTGGACTCGACCATCCAGGAGGTCCGCACCGCCATCTTCGCCCTCCAGCAGCCGCCCGCCGGGGCCCCGAGCACCTTCCGGGGCCGGGTGCTGCGGGAGACCGGGGGCGCGGCGGCCCTGCTGGGCTTTCCGCCGTCCGTGCAGTTCACCGGGGCCGTGGACGCGCTGGTGGGCGAGGAGACGGGCCGGGAGCTGCTGGCCGCCCTGCGCGGGGCGCTGGCCGCCGCGCACCGCAGGACCGGGGTGTCGGCCATCGAGGTGGAGGTGGACGCCACGGTCCGGCTGCCGGACGGGCGGAGCGGGGTGCGGCTGGTGGTCGCGGACGACGGGCGCGGTGAGGACGGCGGACGGCCGACGACGGTGACCTGGCAGGCCCCGATCTGACGCAGGCCATAGAGGTTCCAGAGGCCCCCTTAGGCCGCAGAGGCCCCGGCGGCCGCCCCTCAGTGCTTCGGGGCCGCCCGCAGCGCGATCCGGGTGTTGGAGTGGGCGATGCCCGCCTCCCGTTTCAGTCGGCGCAGCAGGGTGTCCAGCGCCCCCGGGTCGGCGGCGGTGGCCCGCAGGAGGTAGTCGTGGCCGCCGGTCACGTGCACCACCTCCGTGATCCCGGGCAGCATCAGCACCGAGCGCTCGAACTCCTCGTTCGTCGTGTCGAGGCGCAGCGTCACATCGATGAAGACGACCAGGCCCGAACGGGTGTCGGCGGCCGGGTCGACGATGACAGTGAAGCCGCGGATGACCCCGTCACGGCGCATCCGGCGGACCCGGTCGCCCGCCGCGTTGGCGCTGAGCCCCACGCGTACGCCCAGATCCCGGTACGAGATCCGGGCGTCCTCCTGGAGAATGCCGAGGATTTCCCTGTCCAGCCGATCCATACGGCGATTGTCCCAGCTTGCGGCGATATCGGCTGAGGGAGACCGGGGGATCCCGCTGTCGCCCGGTCGGCGCAGTCCGGCGGGCCGTGCGGTGCCGCGCGCCCTTGACTTGCTTGTGTGGACACCTCCGTCAAGCAGTCCCCCGAGTCGCCCGCCCCGGCGGCGGCGCCGTCCCCGGCCGCGTACCGCAATCTCGTCATGGCGACGGTCGGGTTCGCGCTGACCTTCTGGGCGTGGAATCTGATCGCGCCGATGTCCGGGGACTACAAGGACCGCCTGGGGCTCAGCTCGTTCCAGCAGTCGTTCCTGGTGGCCGTGCCCGTGCTGGTCGGGTCGCTCGGCCGGATCCCGGTGGGGGCGCTGACGGACAAGTACGGCGCGAAGCTGATGTTCCCGCTGGTCTCGGCGCTGACGATCGTGCCCGTACTGCTGCTGATCCCGGCGAAGAACTCGTACGGGGCGATGCTCGCGGTCGGGTTCCTGCTGGGGCTCGGCGGGACGACGTTCGCGATCGGCGTTCCGCTGGTCAACTCGTGGTTCCCGCCGCACAAACGCGGCTTCGCGCTGGGCGTGTTCGGGATGGGCATGGGCGGCGTGGCGCTGTCGGGCTTCTTCACCCCGCGCATCGCGGAGCACGGCGACAACCTGCCGTTCCTCGTGGTCGCGGGGGCGCTGGTGGTGTTCGCGCTGCTGGCGGCCGTGCTGGTCAGCGACCATCCGGACCGGAAGGTCCCCACGGACACGCTCGCGCACCGGCTCGGCGAGGCCGGGAAACTGCGGGTGACCTGGGAGCTGTCAGCGCTGTACGCGATCGGCTTCGGCGGCATCGTGGCGTTCGGGGTCTATCTGCCGACGTATCTGAAGACCTGGTACGAGATGTCGCCGACCGAGGCGGGCACCAAGGCGGCCGGGTTCGCCCTGGTCACGGTGGTCTTCCGGCCGGTCGGCGGCTGGCTCTCGGACCGGATCCACCCGGCGGTGGTGACGTCGGTGGCGCTGCTGGTGGCCGCACTGATGGCGATCGCGCAGGCCTTCGAGCCGCCGCTGAACGCGGTCGGCACGATCGCGCTGTTGGCCATGGCGGCCGGGCTCGGCACCGCGAGCGGCAGTGTGTTCGCCCTGGTCTCGCAGGTGACGCCGCAGCCGAAGGTGGGCAGTGTGACGGGCATCGTCGGCGCGATGGGCGGGCTCGGCGGGTTCGTGCCACCGCTGGTGATGGGCGCGATCTACAGCGCCAAGGACAGTTACGCGATCGGCTTCATGCTGCTGTCCGATCTGGCGCTGGCGGGGTGTGTGTACGCGTACGGGCGCATGCGGAACGTCCAGCGCGACGAGTAACGCCGTGGGCAGGGAAGAACGGC
>NZ_JBHXJG010000296.1:0-8286 GCF_042723425.1 Streptomyces sp. NPDC058375
GTGTCACGGATCACCTTCCGTGACACGGACCGGTGCGCGGAGTACGACGAGGCCGCCGTGCCCGGTGTTTCCGCGGGCTCGACGGGGCCTACGAAGGCACCGGCGGCGGAGGGCCGCGGCGAAGGTTTCCGGGGTTTCCCGCCGGATTCTTGTTATCGTCCCGCCCTCACCCCATTCTCCCGAGTGTGGGAAGTGACAGCACCGGACCCCGGAAGAGTGAGCACAGCATGGGCAAGGATCACCCGACGGTCTTGATCGCGGCGGCGCAGGGCGGCGACCAGCAGGCCAAGGACCAGCTCGTCTCGGCGTACCTGCCGCTGCTGTACAACGTCGTCGGACGTGCGCTGGACGGTCATGCGGACGTGGACGACGTGGTGCAGGAGACGGTGCTGCGGATGCTCCGGGGCCTGCCCGAGCTGCGCGACCCGGAGCGTTTCCGTTCCTGGCTGGTCGCGATAGCCATGAACGAGATACGCACGCACTGGCGCGAGAAGCAGTCGGGTGCGATACCGGCGGACCGGCTGGACGCCGCGTACGACCTGCCGGATCCCCGCGCGGACTTCGTCGAGGTGACGATCCTGGAACTCGGCCTGACCGGGCAGCGGCGGCAGGTGGCGGAGGCGACGCGCTGGCTGGACGAGGACGATCGCGCGCTGTTGTCGCTGTGGTGGCTGGAGACCGCCGGGCATCTGTCCCGGGCCGAGGTCGCCGCCGCTCTCGAACTCTCCCCGCAGCACGCCGCCGTACGGGTGCAGCGGATGAAGGCCCAGCTGGAGGCGGCGAGGGTCGTGGTGGGCGCACTGGCGGCGGAGCCGCCGTGCGTGCTGCTGGAGGACATCACGGCCGGCTGGGACGGTGTCCCCTCCGCCCTGTGGCGCAAGCGGCTCGCCCGTCACGCCCGCGAGTGCACGGTGTGCTCCGGTCACGGCTCGGGTCTGGTGCCCGCCGAGGGGCTACTGGTGGGCCTCGCGCTCGTTCCGGTAGCCGCGGCGGCGGGGGCGGGGGCCGCTCCCGAGCTGCTCGCCACGGCGGCGCACCTCCAGGCGCCCGCTCCGGGCACCGACAGCGCCGGGGCGGGGCGCGCCGAGCGCAGACGGGTGCAGGCCCGGCGGCGGCGTCGTAACTCGGCCGTCGCCGCCGTGGTCGCGGTCGCGGCTCTGGGCACGGGCGGTGCGGCGGTGCACCTCTACACCGACGGCGAAGAGCGGGACGCGACGACCGTCACGGCCGACGCTCCGGCCCCCCGTACGGAGGTGCCCACGTCGTCCACCCCGACGTCCTCCCCCTCCCCCTCGGCGTCCAAGTCGCCCAGCGCCTCGGAGTCCCCGAGCCCCTCGCGCAAGCCGAAGCCCAAGCCGAAGCCGAAGAAGATCACGACGCCGCCGCCCGCGCCCAGCTCCGCCGCTCCGGCTCCGAAGCCGGACCCGCCCGCTCCCGCGCCGCCCGCCCCGGCGGGGATGGCCGAGCAGGTCGCCCAGCTGGTCAACGCCGAGCGTTCCAAGGAGGGCTGCGGTTCGGTGTCCGTCAACGGCCTGCTCAACACGGCGGCGCAGCGGCACTCCGCCGACATGGCGGCCCAGGACTACTTCTCCCACACGTCGCAGGACGGCAGGGATCCGGGCGACCGGATCACCGCCGCCGGATACCGGTGGTCCACGTACGGCGAGAACATCGCCAAGGGCCAGCGGACGCCGGCCGACGTGATGCAGTCCTGGATGGACAGCCCGGGGCACCGGGCGAACATTCTCAACTGCTCGTTCAAGGAGATCGGCATGGGGAAGCTGGATTCCGGCGGCGGTCCGGTGTGGACGCAGGTGTTCGGAGCCCGCTGAAGCCGCGCGGCACACGCGACGAACGCGGTGCACGCGACGCACGCCTACGATGCGGTCATGATCGCTGAACTGGAGTGCGTGGTCCTGGACTGCCCGGATCCGAGGGAACTGGCCGCCTTCTACGCGTCGTTACTGGGAGGGGAGGTCGACCGCCCCGACCGGCGGTGGGAGTGCGACGCGGAGTGGTCGACGCTGCACACGCCCGGTGGGCTCGTCCTCGCCTTTCAGCGCGTGGTCGGCCACCGACCGCCTCGCTGGCCCGGCCAGGACCCGCCCCAGCAGTTCCACCTGGACTTCGGCGTCTCCGACCAGGAACGGGCGCACGAGGAGGTCCTGGAGCGCGGGGCGTCCCTGCTCGACGCCGGGGACGGGGGGCGGAGCTGGCGCGTGTACGCCGATCCCGCGGGGCACCCCTTCTGCCTGGTACGGCACTGATCGTTCCTGCTCCGCTCCCGCGCTTCAGGCTCGGACCACGGGCTCGGACCACGGGCTCGTCCGGTGCGGCCGGGTGACCCGGCCGCACCGGAGCACGCCTGAGCGCGCCGGGATCAGCGCAGGACCAGCGTCAGCGCAGTGCCGAGGTAGGTCGCAGCGCCCACCGCGCCGACCGAGAGGGCAACGCAGCGGGCCCGGAGCCGAGCGTAGCGCCCGGTGTACTCCTCGCGCAGTTCGTCAGCGCGGTCGCGGATGCGGGTGAGCGACTCCCGGGCAGCGGCGACGCGTTCGGCGATGAACACCCGCTCGACGTCCTCGCGCTGCGCCGAGGTCAACCAGGGCAGCTGGTCGGTGAAGCGGCGTGCCTGCCGTCGCGCCCGTTCGACCTCGGCGTTCCACAGCAGGAAGCCCTCCAGTTGCGCCAGGCCCCTGGCGCTGTCCTTGTCGGGTTTCACCTGATCCTCCTCTCCGTCGCACCGTCAGGTCCGGGGCCCAAGTCACTGCTCGTGCCGGTCCCCCGGGGCGACGATCACAGAGTTGTCGGGACGGTTGGTGGCTTCCTCCAGGGAGCGGATCGCCGGGTGGTGCAGGTCGAACGCCGGGGATTCGGAACGGATCCGCGGCAGGGTGACGAAGTTGTGCCGCGGCGGCGGGCAGGAAGTCGCCCACTCCAGCGAACGGCCGTAGCCCCACGGGTCGTCGACCTCGATCTTCTTGCCGTATCTGGCGGTCTTCCAGACGTTGTAGAAGAACGGCAGGAGCGACAGGCCGAGCAGAAACGAGGAGATCGTCGAGATCGTGTTCAGCGCGGTGAAGCCGTCGGCGTCGAGATAGTCCGCATAACGACGTGGCATGCCCTCGGCGCCGAGCCAGTGCTGAACGAGGAACGTGCCGTGGAATCCGACGAAGAGCGTCCAGAACGTCATCTTCCCGAGCCGTTCGTCCAGCATTTTCCCGGTGAACTTCGGCCACCAGAAATGAAATCCGGCGAACATCGCGAACACCACCGTGCCGAACACCACGTAATGGAAGTGGGCGACGACGAAGTACGAGTCGGAGACATGGAAGTCCAGGGGCGGTGAGGCGAGGATGATCCCGGTCAGACCGCCGAACAGGAAGGTGACCAGGAACCCGACGGCCCACAGCATCGGGGTCTCCAGGGAGAGGGAGCCCTTCCACATCGTGCCGATCCAGTTGAAGAATTTGACCCCGGTCGGCACGGCGATGAGGAACGTCATGAACGAGAAGAACGGCAACAGCACACCGCCCGTGACGAACATATGGTGCGCCCATACCGTCGCGGACAGCCCCGCGATGGCGATGGTGGCCGCGATCAGTCCGATATAGCCGAAGACAGGTTTGCGGCTGAAGACCGGGAAGATCTCGGTGACGATACCGAAGAACGGCAGGGCGATGATGTAGACCTCGGGGTGGCCGAAGAACCAGAAGAGGTGCTGCCACAGCAGTGCGCCGCCGTTTGCCGCGTCGAAGACGTGGGCGCCGAATTTACGGTCGGCCTCCAGCGCCAGCAGGGCCGCGGCGAGGACCGGGAAGGCCAGCAGGACCAGAACACCGGTCAGCAGGACGTTCCACGTGAAGATCGGCATGCGGAACATCGTCATGCCGGGGGCGCGCATGCAGATGATCGTGGTGATGAAGTTGACCGAGCCGAGGATCGTGCCGAAACCGGAGAACGCCAGACCCATGATCCACATGTCGGCGCCGATACCGGGCGAGCGGACGGCGTCGTTGAGCGGGGAGTAGGCGAACCACCCGAAGTCGGCCGCACCCTGCGGGGTGAGGAAGCCGGCCACCGCGATGAGCGAGCCGAAGAGGTACAGCCAGTACGCGAACATGTTCAGCCGCGGGAACGCCACGTCGGGCGCGCCGATCTGCAGCGGCATGATCCAGTTCGCGAATCCGGCGAACAGCGGCGTCGCGAACATCAGCAGCATGATCGTGCCGTGCATCGTGAACGCCTGGTTGAACTGCTCGTTCGAGATCATCTGGATACCGGGACGGGCCAGCTCGGCCCGCATCACCAGGGCCAGGAGTCCCCCCACGCAGAAGAACGCGAAGGAGGTGACGAGGTAGAGCGTACCGATCGTCTTGTGGTCCGTCGTGGTCATCCACTTGATGACCACATTGCCGGGTTCCCTGCGCCGTACCGGCATTTCGTCCTGGTCGGCGGTATCGGTCTCCACCGGTTGCGAGATGCCCCTCGTCGTCACTACGACGCTCCTTCGGTCGACGGCCCGTGTGGACTCGGCGACCAGAATGGACCCGCGGCGATCGGTGCGGTGGGACATCCTTCCCCGTCCGGGGCGAGCGGCCGACAAGGACACTCAAATGGCCTACGGCGAACGCTCCGCCCTCGGCCCGCGCAATCGAAAGCGCATGTCAACGCCCGGGAGCCGATCGGATATTCCCTCGGGGAGACCGGAATATGGTCTCTGGAAGCGGAGTTGGTGAAGCGACAGAACCACTTCCCTCCGCTCACCTTCGCTTCTCTCCACTCCTCCCCACTCGTCCTCCCCACTCGTTCTCCCCCCTCGGCAGACTTCGAAAGGTCGGATCCATGAAAATCGGCATCATCGGCGCGGGCAACATCGGCGGCAACCTGACGCGGCGTCTGACCGCCCTCGGTCACGAGGTCGCGGTCGCCAACTCCCGCGGCCCCCATACGCTCACCGCTCTCGCCGAAGAGACCGGGGCGAAGCCGGTGACCGCGTCGGACGCCGCGAAGGGCGCCGAGGTGGTCGTGGTCACCGTGCCGCTCAAGGCCGTGCCCGACCTGCCCGCCGGCCTTCTCGACGGCGCGGCGGAGGGCGCCGCGGTCATCGACACGGGCAACTACTACCCGCAGCAGCGCGACGGCCGCATCGCCGCCATCGAGGACGGCCTGCCCGAGAGCCGGTGGACGGAGCAGCAGATCGGCCACCCCGTGATCAAGGCGTTCAACGGCACGTACGCCCAGGACATCCTGGACCGGGGCCGCCCGCAGGGCGTCGGGGGCCGGCAGGCGCTCCCGGTGGCCGGCGACGACCCGCGGGCGAAGCAGGTAGTGCGCGACCTCATCGACGAACTGGGCTTCGACACGGTCGACAGCGGCGGCCTGGACGACTCGTGGCGCCAGCAGCCCGGCACGCCGGTGTACGGCAGCCGGGGCGATGTCGACGACATCGCGAAGGCGCTCGCGGAGGCGTCGCCGGAGCGCACGGCGGAGTGGCGCGCCTGACAGCGGGCGTCCTTCTGGGAGGAACGACCGGCGAAGACTCCGGCCGGGCGGGAAACGGGGGTACCCGCCCGGCCGGATCGTTGGCCGCCCCAAAACCACTCCGTCACATCGTCGGTCGCTCTTCGACCACGCATGTCACATCGTCGGCAGCCCTCCGACCAGCCCGTCAGTTCATCGGCTGTCCTCAGAGCACTCCCATCACGGTGATCCGCACCGAGACCTCGGGCTCCTCGGGCAGCGCAGCGAGGACCGCCGCCCGTACGGCCCGGGTCACGTCGAGCGCCCGGTGACCGCGGCGCAGCACGAGCCGGATGTCCAGGCGCCAGCCGCCGCCCTCGTCCCGGCCGACCCGCACGCCGGGCGTCCGATTCCCGGCGAACGGGGCGCGTCGCTGGGTGGGGTCGGTGATGCGGGTGCGCAGCAGGTCCGCGACGCCGGGGCGCAGGAAGGCGACGCCCGGCACGCCGCGAGCGGCCTCGGCCGCCGCCCCGGCCGACCGGTCCCGGCTTGTGTCCGCGGTCATCGCGCTGCTCCCGTCCCGTGTCCGTCGGCCCGGCCGTCCGCGTGATCGCCGGTGACCGTGCCCGTGCCGTCGTTCCTATCGCCGTGTCCCCCGTTGCCGGAGGCCTCGTAGAAGACGTCGAGGATGTCGACGACGAGGACGTCCGTGGTGGCGAGGCGGATGCCGATGTCCCGGTCGGCGACCTCGGCGATCCGTGCGCGCACGGCGTCGGCCAGGTCCCGCATGGGCACGCCGAGACTCGCCGCGACCTCGACCCGGACGTGCAGCTCCCCGGTGGGATCCTCATGGTCGAGGGGGGCGACGCGGCAGCTCCCGGCCCGCACCCCGGGCAGCCTGTCGACCGCCGCCCGCAGCATTCGCGCGACTGCGGCCTCGACCATCCAGTGGTCCTCCTCCGGTTCCCCGAGCGGCAGGGGGCGGCCCGGGCGCAGTTCGAGCCGTACGAGGTCCATCACGCGGGCTGTCACGGCCGTGGCGTCCGGTGGGCCGGGTTCCTGCGCACAGGAGCGGCGCACCGCGTCGCCGAGGCCCTTGAGGTCGGCCAGGGCTGCCGAGCAGTGGGGGCAGTCGGCGAAGTGGGGGTCGTCCGACGAACGGCCGGTGTCCCAGACGTCCCAGACGTCGGTGAGCAGTCGCCCGCAGTCGAGCCGCTCGTCCTCCTCCTCGTACCGGTTGTCCTCCGGCCGGTCCGGATTGGCGCTCATCGCCATGCGCTCATCGCCTCCGTCAGGGAGCGGCGGGCACGGAAGACCCGGCCGCGGACCGCCTGCAGACTGATTCCGACCGTTTCCGCGATGCTCTCGTACGACAGTCCCTGCATCTCGCGCAGCACCCAGCACACGCGCTGTTCGGGTGAGAGGGCCGCCATCGCCTCTGCCAGCGCGTCGGCGGCGGCCCGCGACTCCGCCGCCCGGGCGGGGGACGCCTGGTGCTCTGGGGCGGCCTGCTCGGGCACCGAGTCGAGGTCCGCCGCCGGTCTGCGGGCTCTGAGCCGGTTGAGGCACCGGTTGGTGACGATGCGGTAGAGCCAGGTGTGGAAGGAGGCGTCACGGCGGAACTCGGGGAGTTTGCGCCAGGCGCTCACGAAGGCGTCCTGCACGGCGTCCTCGGCGTCCGCCCGGTCCCCGAGGACGCGCGTCGCCAGCTGCAGCATCGTGGGACCGTGCCTGCGCACCAGCGCTTCGAAGGCATCCTCATCCCCCTCCCCGGCCCGCACGACCAACAGCGCCTCGTCGGACGGCACGGCGTCCGGCACACGCTCCGTCAGCTGATTCCCGTCACCGGGCACGGACCAACTCCTTCCCCGCTCGTTTCCACGACGCTCGCTCCCGCTTCTTCTCTGCGTCCTCATGACCGCTTCTCGTGGTTGGACACAGCGCCGGGCCGAACGTCACGCACCCGCGGGAGAAATTTCCGCGAACCCGCGTGACGAATCGACGGACAGCGTGTCCAACGAGATGTCAGGCAGAACGAGCCGAGCGACATGCGAGGAGTTTCCATGACCACCACCCAGGCAGCAGGAGCCGTTCCCGCCGCGGGCACCCCTTCGGGCACGGGCGGGCCGAAGCAGAGCGGCTCCACGGGCGGGACGACCACGCTCGGCAGCGGGGCCACCGGTGCGGCCGAGCCCGCGGCGACGCGGGGGCGCACCTCCATCGCGGACACCGTCGTCGTGAAGATCGCGGGGATGGCTGCCCGGGAGATCCCCGGCGTCCACGACATGGGCGGCGGCCTTTCCCGCACCCTCGGTGCGGTCCGCGACCGGGTGCCGGGCGGGCGTCCGAACATCGGGCGGGGCGTCAAGGTCGAGGTGGGCGAGCGCCAGACCGCCATGGACCTCGATCTCGTCGTCGAGTACGGGGTCGCGATCACCGATGTGGCGCGCGATGTCCGGGAGAACGTCATCGCGGCGGTGGAGCGCACCACGGGTCTTGAGGTCGTCGAAGTCAATGTGACGGTGAACGACGTGCATCTGCCCGAGGACGACGACGAGGCCGCCCCGGCCGAGACCCGCGTGGCGTGACGGCGTGACACGGCGCATGGACGAATCGGGCCCGGCGGGCGGTGCGCCCGGCCGGGGCGTGGTCGGGGCTGCGGCGGGCATGGCGCTCGGATTCGCGGGCTGGTTCGGCGGGTTCGGGGCGTTCCTCGTGGTCGCGTCGCTCGGCGCGGTGGGCTGGTTCGCCGGGCACCTCGTGGACCGGGGGACCAGCTTGCGCGAGTTCCTGGACGCGGTGGCGGGGCGGCGGCCATGACGG
>NZ_JBHXJG010000297.1:0-8260 GCF_042723425.1 Streptomyces sp. NPDC058375
GCGTGGATGCGGCCCGGGCGGGGGCCCGGGCCGCGGCCCGTTCGGAACCTGCGGCGGCGGTGGTGGATACCGCGCGTGACGCGGCGCCCGACGGCGCCCGGGTCGCGGTGGGGCGGGCGGGAGGCCTGTGGCGCATCCGGGTGGAGGCGCCGACCCAGGGGCCGGGCGTGCTGGCCCTGACGTTGAGCGCCGAGGCGGCTGCCCTCGCGGAGGACACGGTGGGGAGCGCGGGGCCATGAGGGCGAGGGAGAGCGAGGGCCGGGGGTTGGTCGGGAGTCGTCGTCATGACGTGTTTCAGCGGTGGGGCCGGGGGCGAGGCCGGGTCGGGGTCCGGAGTGCGGGCAAGGAGGTGGGCGGAGGCGTGGATGGGGGCGTGGAGGGGCGGATGGGCCGTGATGGGGGCCGAGTTATGGGTCGTGGTGCGGACCGGGACACAGGCGGTGGGGCTCGCCGGATCGAGGGCCGGGAGGTGGACCGGGGCACGGGCCGAGGGGTGAGCCGGGGCAGGGACCAGATCTCGGGCCGTGGGGCGGGCAGTATTGGCCGGGGCGTGGGCCGTGGGGCGGATCGGGGTGTGGCGACGGTGTGGGTGGCTGTTACCGCGGCCGGCTTGTGCACCGTGTTCGCCGTAGTGCTCGCGCTGGGGCAGGCTGTGGCTGCCCGTCACCGGGCGGGCGGGGCCGCGGATCTGGCGGCTCTCGCGGCTGCGGACCAGGCGCTGGAGGGAGCGGTGGCCGCGTGTGAGGCCGCCCGGAGGGTAGCCCTGGCGCAGGACGCCGTGGTCGTTCGCTGCGCGGTGCACGGGGAGATCGCCGATGTGACCGCCCGCTCGGGATTCGGGCCCTACCTACCCACGGTCAGGGCGAGGGCCGGGCCGCCGACTGACCCCGTGGCCGGGGCCGCGACTGATCCCTTGGCCGGGTCGAAGACCGATCCCCTGGGCGGGCCTGCGACCGATCCCCTGGGCGGGTCGCCGACTGACCCCGCGGCGCCCTCGGTCGATCCCTTGGCCGAGGCTGCGGCCGATTCGCCGGCCGGGCCTCCAACTGGCCTCAGGGCAGGGCCTCGAACGGCCGTCCCGCCGCAGTGACCGACAGGGGCGCCCGGGTCCGGTGGGCCGTCCGGGGAGTGATCGTCGGGGCAGTCATTCTGCCGGCCCCGGTGTTCCGCGGGGGTACGTGCGCCTTGGCCGCGACTCCGGTGGCATCTACCGCGGTTGCCGTCCTGCTGGCCGCGCTGGCGGGTTGCTCGACATCGCCCCTCCCTGCGGACGACGCCGGCGGGCCAGCGCCGCTGAAGTCGTACGCGGTCGCCGACCGGGTGGCGATGCCGGAGATGGCGGGTCAACGCGTCGACGGAGACGGCAGGTTCAGCCTGAAGGGGCTGCGGGGCAAGGTCGTCGTGGTCAACGCGTGGGCATCGTGGTGCGGGCCATGCCGTGCGGAGGCCCCCGGGCTCTCCCAGGTGCACGAGGAGCTGCAGGGCAAGGGCCTGCGGGTGGTGGGAGTCAACGCGGACGTGTCGGTCGGCGACGCACGGGCCTTCGAGAGGGACATGGAGCTCGCGTATCCGAGCCTGCACGACCCACAGGGACGGCAGATGCTTCAGCTTCCGAAAGGGCTGGTGAACACCGTCGGATATCCGTTCACGATCATCGTCGACCCGGA
Organism: Streptomyces sp. NPDC058375; assembly: GCF_042723425.1. NCBI lineage: Bacteria > Bacillati > Actinomycetota > Actinomycetes > Kitasatosporales > Streptomycetaceae > Streptomyces > Streptomyces sp. NPDC058375. Next base: position 1,668 of record NZ_JBHXJG010000297.1, read on the forward strand.
GGGACGGATCGCCGCGACCTGGATCGGAGCGATCGGTGAAGCGGAGCTGAAGCGGTTGGTCACGCCGCTGTTGCCGTTCTGACGGAACCTCCCGGCAGTGTGGGATCAATCCTTCGGCGTGGTTGATTCGTCCGGTTCCGGGGGCGCGGCCCTGAGGAGTTCGGTGAGCAGGCGTACGGCTCCGCGTTTGTGCAGCGGCTCGTTGCCGTTGCCGCACTTGGGGGACTGGATGCAGGAGGGGCAGCCCGCCTCGCACTCGCAGGACGCGATGGCTTCCCGGGTCGCCGTCAGCCACGAACGGGCGGTGCGGAAGGCCCGCTCGGCGAATCCGGCGCCACCCGGGTGGCCGTCGTACACGAAGACCGTCGGCAGGAGGGTGTCCGGGTGCAGCGGTACGGAGACGCCGCCGATGTCCCAGCGGTCGCAGGTGGCGAAGAGGGGGAGGAGGCCGATCGAGGCGTGTTCGGCGGCGTGGAGGGCGCCGCCCAGGACCTCCGGGTTGATGCGGGCCGCTTCGAGTTGGTCCTCGGTGACGGTCCACCAGACGGCGCGGGTGCGCAGGGTGCGGGGCGGCAGGTCGAGTTTCGTCTCGCCCAGGACTTCCCCGGTGATCAGCTTCCGGCGGAGGAAGGAGACGACCTGGTTGGTGACCTCGACGGAGCCGTAGCAGAGCCTCCCCTGGCCCCAGGGGATCTCGGTGTCGGTTTCCAGGACGGTGATGGCCGTGGTGTCGCGGGCGACCGTCGAGTACGGGGGTTCGGCCTGCTCGACCAGGGCCACGGAGTCCTCCAGGTCCAGTTTCCGGACCAGGTGGGTGCGGCCCTGGTGGAGGTGGACGGCCCCCTCGTGGACGGCGGTGTGGGCGGCGGCCGCGTCGACGGTGCCCAGCAGTCGGCCGGTGCCTTCCTCGACGATCTGGATCGGGCGGCCGCCCCCGCCCCGGATGTCGGCGAGGTCGGCGGCCCGTTCGCGGCGGGTCCAGTGCCAGCCCGATGCCCGTCTGCGCAGCAGTTTCGCCGCCTCCAGCTGCGGCAGCAGCTCGGGCACGGCGGGGCCGAAGAGCGCGATGTCGGGTTCGGTGAGGGGCAGCTCGGCGGCGGCGGCGCACAGGTGGGGGGCCAGGACGTAGGGGTTGTCCGGGTCCAGCACCGTCGACTCGACGGGCTGCCGGAACAGCGCCTCCGGGTGGTGCACCAGGTACGTGTCCAGCGGGTCGTCGCGGGCCACGAGGACGGCCAGGGCGCCCTGCCCCGAGCGGCCGGCGCGGCCCGCCTGCTGCCAGAGGGAGGCCCGCGTGCCCGGGTAGCCGCAGATGACCACCGAGTCGAGGCCGGAGACGTCGATGCCGAGTTCCAGGGCGGTGGTGGCCGCCAGGCCGAGCAGTTCGCCGGAGTGCAGCGCCCGCTCCAGGGCCCGGCGCTCCTCGGGGAGGTACCCCCCGCGATAGGCGGCGACCCGCTTCGGCAGCGAGCGGTCGACCTCCGCCAGGCGCTCCTTGGCGATCACCGAGATGAGTTCCGCGCCGCGCCGGGAGCGTACGAAGGCGACCGAGCGGACGCCCTGGAGGGTCAGGTCGGTGAGGAGGTCGGCGGTCTCGGCCGTCGCGGTACGGCGTACCGGGGCGCCCTTCTCGCCGTGCAGATCGGTCAGCGGGGGCTCCCACAGGGCGAAGACCAGCTCGCCGCGCGGGGAGGCGTCGTCGGACACCTCGACGACCGGCAGGCCCGTCAGACGCCCGGCTGCGACCGCGGGATCCGCCGCCGTGGCCGAGGCCAGCAGGAAGACCGGATCGGCCCCGTAACGGGCGCACAGGCGACGCAGGCGGCGCAGGACCTGGGCGACATGGGAGCCGAAGACGCCCCGGTAGGTATGACATTCGTCGATCACGACGAACCGCAGGGCGCGCAGGAACGAGGACCAGCGGGGGTGGGAGGGAAGTATGCCGCGGTGCAGCATGTCGGGGTTGGTCAGGACGTAGTTGGCGTACTGCCGTACCCATTCGCGTTCCTCGACCGGGGTGTCGCCGTCGTAGACCGCAGGTCTGACGGCTTTGCCGAGCGGGGCCGCGAGCGCTTTCACCGAGCGCCGTTGGTCGGCTGCCAGGGCCTTCGTGGGGGCGAGGTACAGGGCGGTGGCCCCGCGGCCGTTCGGGGCCTCGGAGCCGTCCAGGAGGGTGCTGAGGACCGGCGCGAAGTAGGCGAGGGACTTCCCGGAGGCCGTGCCGGTGGCGATCACGACCGATTCGCCGTCCAGGGCGTGCTCGGCCGCGGCCGCCTGATGCGCCCACGGATGGTCGATCCCGGCTTCTTCGATCGCCGAGACCACTTCTGGCCGCACGCGATCCGGCCAGATGGCATGGGTTCCCGATCTCGGGGGCAAGTGCTCCGTATGAGTGATGCGCGCGGCCCGGCCCGCCCCTGTGGCGAGCCGGTCGAGGATCATGGCGGGAGAGGGGCGCGAGCCCCTGCTCTCGGGTGGTCGTCCGGGACGGTGATTCTTGGCCATCGGCACCGAGTGTGTCACTGGCGTGACGGACAATGGTCCCAAGGCGTCGTGCATGGCTGCTGGTAAGTGATTGAATGCCATCGCGGCTGGCGATCCGTCCCCTGGCCTCCGTCGGGGAGAGCGAGGGGCGACCGCTCGATAGCAAGGTGCTGGAGGATCCGTGGACCTGTCCCTGTCGACTCGCAATGTGTCCGGCCCTGGTGGCGACCGTACGGTCGTCGAGGTCGGTGGCGAGATTGATGTGTATACCGCGCCCAAGCTGCGCGAGCAGTTGGTCGAGTTGGTGAATGACGGCAGCTACCACTTGGTTGTCGACATGGAAGGCGTCGACTTCCTCGACTCCACCGGCCTCGGCGTGCTCGTGGGCGGCTTGAAGCGTGTCCGGGCCCATGAGGGCTCGCTGCGCCTGGTCTGCAACCAGGAGCGCATTCTCAAGATCTTCCGGATCACGGGTCTGACCAAGGTGTTCCCGATTCACACCACGGTCGACGAGGCTGTCGCCGCCACCGACTGAGGTCGGAGCGGACCGGCCCCCGGGCCGGTCGGCAGGCAGTGAACAGGCCGGCAGCGGCAGCGCATGGGCCGCGACGGGCAGACGGTCGACCTTCGGGTCGGCTGTCGGCCTTGTCGGCTTCCGGAGGAGGAGAGCAGGGGTGCCGGGCGACACGCCCGGGGCCCCTGAGGCGTACGCCCGAACGTTCGAGGGGGATGGCATGGCCACCGTTGAACTCCGCTTCAGCGCCCAGCCTGAACATGTCAGGACGGCCCGCCTGGTGGCGGCCGCCGTGGCGCGCCGGGCCGGCGTGGACGAGGCGGTGCTCGACGAGGTCAGGCTCGCCGTCGGCGAAGCGTGCAGCCGCGCGGTCGGGCTGCACCGCAGTCACGGCATCACCGCGCCGGTCAGCGTCGCGTTGACGGAGGAGGAGAAGGCGTTCTCCATCGAGGTTGGGGACAGTGTTCCCGGCCCCGGCGAGGATCCGGCCCTGTCCGGCGCGCGTAACGGCGCCGGTGCTTCCGGGGCGGGGCAAGGCCGGCCCGATGCCGAGAGCGACGGCGAGGGTGAGGACGAGATGGGCCTCGCGGTCATCAGCGGTCTCGTCGACGACGTGGAGGTTCGCTCCGGTGTGGGCGGCGGCGTGATCCGCATGAGCTGGCCCACGGCCGACGCCGCGGTACGGCCCTGAGGCCCGCGCCCGAGCCCGCGCTCGTGTTCCCGGGGTGCTGAGCCCGCGCCGCGTCCCCGGGGTGCCGAGGCGCACGCCCGGGGTGCTGAGGCCCACGCCCGCGTTCCTCAGTCGCTGAGCCCGCGCCCGTGTTCCCGAGTCGCTGAGCTCGTGGGTCACGAGGTGCGTGGGTGATGTGATGTTTCGTTTTTCCAGGCCCTGCTGAGCAGGGCCTTTTTTTCTTGAGGAGCCCCGCATAACGCGTCTGCCCCATTACTGCATTCGAGGAGAATCACTCCGCTGATCTTTCGGCGTTGGAGGGAGAGCGATCATTTCTCTTCCCACCCACTGTTTTGATCAGGTTCCGCTCCCTACAATCCGTCCACGACTTGAGCGCTGAGCGTCAAGGAGGACGTATGGCGGAGTTCTTCACCACCCCAATGGCAGCACTGACGCAAGAATCCGCACTTTCCGACCGACCCGTCTCCCTCGCGGCGGCGGTACTCACCGACGGCAACCGGCTGATCGTCATCATCGTGGCGGTCGTCGCCGTCGCCGCGCTGATCGTCGCCCAGCTGCTCGTACGCCAGGTCCTGGCGGCCGGTGAGGGCACCGAACGGATGAAGGAGATCGCCGCGGCGGTCCAGGAGGGCGCGAACGCCTATCTGGCCCGACAACTGCGCACGGTCGGTGTCTTCTCCGTCGTCGTGTTCTTCCTGCTGTTCCTGTTGCCGGCCGACAACTGGTCGCAGCGCGCGGGGCGTTCCCTCTTCTTCCTGGTGGGCGCGCTTTTCTCGGCGGCGACCGGATACATCGGCATGCGGCTCGCCGTACGGAGCAATGTGCGGGTTGCCGCGGCCGCGCGGGAGGCGACTCCCGCGGAAGGCGAACCGGAAAAGGATCTCACCGCCGTCTCGCACAAAGCGATGAAGATCGCTTTCCGTACCGGTGGTGTGGTCGGAATGATCACCGTGGGGCTTGGTCTGCTCGGCGCCTCCTGCGTGGTGCTCGTCTACGCCGCCGACGCGCCCAAGGTGCTGGAGGGATTCGGTCTCGGCGCAGCGCTGATCGCCATGTTCATGAGGGTCGGCGGCGGGATCTTCACCAAGGCCGCGGACGTCGGCGCCGACCTGGTGGGCAAGGTGGAGCAGGGCATCCCGGAGGACGATCCGCGGAACGCCGCCACCATCGCCGACAACGTGGGCGACAACGTCGGTGACTGCGCGGGCATGGCCGCCGACCTCTTCGAGTCGTACGCCGTCACGCTCGTGGCAGCCCTTATCCTCGGGACGGCCGCGTTCGGCGACTCCGGACTCGCCTTCCCCCTGATGGTCCCGGCGATCGGCGTCGTCACCGCGATGATCGGGATCTTCGCGGTCGCCCCGCGCCGCGCCGACCGCAGCGGGATGACCGCGATCAACCGCGGCTTCTTCATCTCCGCGGTGATCTCGCTCGCCCTGGTGGCCGTCGCCGCCTTCACCTATCTGCCGTCCTCGTACGCCGAGCTGGACGGGGTCGCCGATGAGGCGATCGCCGGGCACGGCGGCGATCCGCGGATCTTCGCCCTGGTCGCGGTGGCCATCGGTATCGTCCTGGCCGCGCTCATCCAGCAGCTGACCGGCTACTTCACCGAGACCAACCGCCGCCCGGTCCGGGACATCGGGAAGTCCTCGCTCACCGGTCCGGCCACCGTGGTGCTCGCGGGCATCTCCATCGGTCTTGAGTCGGCCGTCTACACCGCGCTGCTGATCGGCCTCGGCGTCTACGGGGCGTTCCTGCTGGGCGGTACGTCGATCATGCTGGCGCTCTTCGCGGTCGCGCTCGCCGGGACGGGGCTCCTCACCACGGTGGGCGTCATCGTGGCCATGGACACCTTCGGCCCGGTCTCGGACAACGCCCAGGGCATCGCCGAGATGTCCGGGGACGTCACGGGCGCCGGCGCCCAGGTGCTCACCGACCTGGACGCGGTCGGCAACACGACCAAGGCCATCACCAAGGGCATCGCCATCGCCACCGCCGTCCTGGCGGCGGCCGCGCTCTTCGGGTCCTACCGTGACGCCATCGCCACGGCGGTCGACGACGTCGGGGCCGGGGCGGGCGACCTCGGGCTGAGCCTGGACATCTCGCAGCCCAACAACCTCGTCGGCCTGATCCTGGGCGCGGCGGTCGTCTTCCTCTTCTCCGGGCTGGCCATCAACGCGGTGTCCCGGTCCGCCGGATCCGTGGTCTACGAGGTCAGGCGGCAGTTCCGTGAGCGCCCCGGGATCATGGACTACTCGGAGAAGCCGGAGTACGGGCGCGTCGTCGACATCTGCACCCGCGACGCCCTGCGCGAGCTGGCCACGCCCGGGCTCCTCGCGGTGCTGGCGCCGATCGCGGTCGGCTTCACCCTCGGCGTCGGCGCGCTCGGTTCGTACCTCGCCGGCGCGATCGGCACCGGGACGCTGATGGCGGTGTTCCTCGCCAACTCCGGCGGCGCCTGGGACAATGCCAAGAAGCTCGTCGAGGACGGCCACCACGGCGGCAAGGGCAGCGAGGCCCATGCCGCGACCGTCATCGGCGACACGGTCGGCGACCCGTTCAAGGACACGGCGGGCCCGGCGATCAACCCGCTCCTCAAGGTGATGAACCTGGTCGCCCTGCTCATCGCCCCGGCGATCGTGCAGTTCAGTTACGGAGCGGACGCGAACCCCTGGGTGCGGGCGTTGGTGGCCGTCGTGGCCATCGGGATCATCGTCGTCGCGGTGTACGTCTCCAAGCGGCGGGGCATCGCCGTGGGCGACGACGACGCGTCGGGGGACGGCGGCCCCTCGGTACCCGCGCCGGATCCGGCAGCGGCCCCGTGACCCGTACGCGAGGGAGGAGCGGCGGCTCTGCTCCGAGGTGACACGTGATCAAGGAGTGGGCGGGCGGCGCGTGCTGACG
>NZ_JBHXJG010000298.1:0-8189 GCF_042723425.1 Streptomyces sp. NPDC058375
CCGGTGCACGGTGCGCCCCGCCCGGCCATGCCCGCACCCGCCCCGCGCCCTCGCCCTCGCCCTCGCCCTCGCCCTCGCCCTCGCCCGCAGCAAGGCCCCTCTCTCCCTTCCGTTCATGCCCACTCCTCGCCCGAATGTGTTTACATTCCCGCACCCCGGACGTAACCTGAGCGCGAAACCACAGACTCGGGCATGAAACGGAAACGAAACCACATGTACGCACCGGAGCGTCAGCAGGAGATCCTCCGCCTCGCCCAGGAGAGCGGCCGGGTCGACGTGCTGTCGTTGGCCGAGGAGTTCCAGGTGACGGCCGAGACCGTCCGGCGGGACCTCAAGGCCCTGGACCGGGCGGGGCTGCTGCGCCGGGTGCACGGTGGGGCGATCCCGGTCGGGCGGCTCGACTTCGAGCCCGACCTCGCCGAGCGCGACGCCCTCTCCGCCGACGAGAAGGACCGTATCGCGCAGGCCGCCCTCGCCGAGCTGCCCGCCGAGGGCAATGTGATCGTCGACGCCGGGACCACGACCGCGCGGCTCGCCGCCGCCGTGCCGGTCGACGCGGCGCTGACCGTCGTGACCCACGCGCTGCCGGTGGCGGCAAGGCTCGCCGACCACCCCGGCATCGCGCTGCATCTGGTGGGCGGCCGGGTGCGGCACCGTACGCGCGCGGCGGTCGACGCCTGGGCGCTGGGTTCGTACGCCGAGATCAACGCCGACGTGGTCTTCCTCGCCACCAACGGCTTCTGTCCCGACCGCGGACTGACCACGCCCGACCTCGCCGAGGCCGCGGTGAAGCGGGCCGTGATCAAGGCGGCGCGCCGGGTCGTGCTGCTCGCCGACTCCGGCAAGTTCGGGCAGGAGCACTTCGCCCGCTTCGGCGATCTGACCGATGTGGACCTGCTCATCACCGACACGGGCCTCAGCCCCGACGACGCCCGCTCCATCGAGAGCCGGGGCACGGAAGTAGTACGCGCATGATCCTCACCGTCACCCCCAACCCCAGCCTGGACCGGACCTACGAGCTGCCCGGCCTGACACGCGGCACCGTCCTGCGCGCCACGGCGGACCGCGTCGACCCGGGCGGCAAGGGCGTCAACGTCTCCCGCGCGGTCGCGGCGGCCGGTCACCGCACGGTCGCCGTCGCCCCCGTGGGCGGGCCGGAGGGAGCGCTGCTCACCCGGCTCCTCGGCGACCTGGGCATCGAGGCCGCCGGTGTGCTGATCGCCGGGAACACCAGGATCAACGTCGCCCTCGTCGAACCCGACGGCACCCTCACCAAGGTCAACGCGGCGGGCCCCGAGCTGAGTCCGGCCGAGGCGGAGGACGTGCTCGAAGCGGTTCGGGTCCACGCGTCCGCCGCCGACTGGATCGCCTGCTGTGGGAGCCTGCCGCGCGGCCTGCCGCCGCAGTGGTACGCGGAGCTGGTCGAGCGGAGCCACCGGGCCGGCGCGCGGATCGCGTTGGACACCTCCGGAGCGGCGCTGACCGCAGCCCTGGACCGGGGGCCCGATGTGATCAAGCCCAACGCCCAGGAGCTGGCCGAGGCCGTGGGCCGGCCGCTGGCCACGGTGGGCGACGCGCTGAAGGCCGCCGAGGAGCTGCGCGAACGCGGCGCCCGGTCGGTGCTGGCGAGCCTGGGCGCGGACGGGCAGTTGCTGGTCGAGGCGTCGGCGGCGTATTTCGCCGCCGCCCCGGTGGCCGCCGTCCGCAGCAACGTCGGCGCCGGGGACGCCTCCCTGGCCGGTTTCCTGGCGGCCGGCGGGCGGGGCCCGGAAGCGCTCGCCTCGGCCGTCGCCCACGGGGCCGCGGCCGTGCAGCTCGCCGGAAGCCTCATGCCCACCCCGGCCGACCTCGATCTGCCGTCGGTCGTGACGTCCTCCGACGTACCGCTGGACCGCCCGCTGAGCGAGCCCGCCCCATGACTCCCGTACCACCGGCGACCCCGCCGTCCCCGCACCTCCCGTACGGCCCCCCACCCGTACGCGAGCTCCGCCCCGTCCCCCCGAGCCGCCGCACGGCGGTCCCCGAGCAAGGAGCACCGCGATGAGTGAGCTGATCACCGCGGAACTGGTCGACCTCGATCTGTCCGCCGCAACGAAGGACACCGCCGCGAGGTCGCTCGCCGAGCGGATGGTGGCCGCGCACCGCGTCACCGATCTCGACGGCTTCCTGGCCGACGTCGCCGCCCGCGAGGCGCAGATGCCGACCGGCCTCGATGGCGGCATCGGCATCCCGCACTGCCGCAGCGAGCACGTCAGCGCCCCGACGCTGGCCTTCGGGCGCAGCGCGGCGGGCATCGACTTCGGGGCGGCCGACGGTCCCGCCGACCTGATCTTCCTCATCGCCGCCCCGGCCGGGGCCGACGACGACCACCTCACCATCCTGTCGGGACTGGCCCGTCGGCTGATGGACCCGGAGTTCACCGACGCGCTGCGCGCCGGGACCGACCCCGGGGCGGTGGCCGCGCTGATCCGCGGCGAGGAGCCGGCGGACGGGCCGGAGCAGGCGGAGACGGAGCCCGAGGCCGAGGCGGAAGCGGTAGCCGGCGAAGCGGCCGGGAGCACCCCCTTCCGGATCGTCGCCGTCACCTCCTGCCCCACCGGTATCGCCCACACCTACATGGCCGCCGAGTCCCTGGCCGCGGCGGGCCGCGCCGAGGGTGTCGAGGTGACGGTGGAGACCCAGGGCTCGGCCGGCTTCAAGAAGCTGGATCCCGCCGTCGTCGCGGCGGCGGACGCCGTGATCTGGGCGCATGACGTGGAGGTCCGGGAGAAGGCCCGTTTCCGCGGCAAGCCGCTGGTCGACGTCGGGGTGAAGGCGGGCATCAACCGGCCCGCCGAGCTGATCGCCGAGGCCCGTCGCAAGGCGGAGCGCGGGGAGATCGCCGCCGTGTCCGAGGCCGACGGCGGCACGGACTCCGGCGACGGCGACAGGGCCGGATCCGGCGCGGACCACGCGCACTTCGGCGTCCGGCTCCGTACGTATCTGATGTCCGGCGTGAGTTACATGGTGCCGTTCGTCGCGGCGGGCGGGCTGTTGATCGCCCTCTCGTTCGCCATCGGCGGCTACGAGATAGCGAGCGCCAAGTCGGTGGCCGACCACTTCGTGTGGGGCGAGGCGGACAGTTGGGCCGCGCTGCTCAACCAGATCGGCTCGGCGGCCTTCGGGTTCCTGGTGCCGGTGCTGGCCGGGTACATCGCGTACGGGATGGCGGACCGGCCGGCGCTGGTGCCGGGCTTCGTCGGCGGGGCCATCGCGCTGACCGTGAACGCCGGGTTCCTCGGCGGTCTGGTCGCCGGTCTGCTGGCCGGTGCGGTGGTGATGGCGATCCAACGGGTTCCGGTCCACGCGACGTTGCGCGGGATCATGCCGGTCCTGGTGATCCCCCTGATCGCGTCGGCGGTCGTCGGCTTCCTGATGTTCATCGTGGTCGGCAAGCCCATCGCCTCGTTGCAGAGCGCGCTGACGGACCGGCTGAACGGTCTGTCGGGCTCCAACGCGGTGATTCTCGGCGTCGTCCTCGGGCTGATGATGTGCTTCGACATGGGCGGCCCGCTGAACAAGGTGGCGTACGCCTTCGCGGTCGGCGGTCTCGCCGACCCGACCGACGGCAGCCTCAAGGTGATGGCGGCGGTCATGGCGGCCGGGATGGTCCCGCCGCTGGCGATGGCGCTCGCCACGACCGTACGCAAGAAGCTGTTCACGAAGACCGAGCGGGAGAACGGCCGGGCGGCCTGGGTGCTGGGCGCCTCGTTCATCACCGAGGGCGCGATCCCGTTCGCCGCCGCCGATCCGCTGCGGGTCATCCCGTCGGTGATGGCGGGCGGCGCGGTCACCGGCGCCCTGTCGATGGCCTTCGGCGCGACGCTGCGCGCTCCGCACGGCGGCGTGTTCGTCGTCCCGCTGATCGGCGAGCCGTTCCTCTACCTGCTCGCCATCGCCGCCGGAACGCTGGTGGCGACCGCCCTCGTCGTCCTGCTCAAGGGCGCACGCCGGACGGCACCGGACACGGCCGGGGAGGCGGGGGCCACGGGCTCCGACGACTCCCGGGTCACGGCAGCCGTCTGACCACCCGAGCATCCCGCGCACGAAACCGCAGTCCCTTCCCGAGGAGTGAACCATGCACCAGCAGACCGTCGCCATAGCCTCTCGCAGTGGGCTGCACGCCCGCCCGGCGTCGCTGTTCGTCAAGGCCGCCGCCCGCCAGCCGGTCAAGGTGACCATCGCCCGCGAGGGACGCGACCCGGTCGACGCCCGCAGCATGCTCGCGGTGCTGGCCCTGGCGGTGCCGCACGGGGAGACCGTGGTCCTCAGCGCCGAGGGCGACGGGGCGCGGTCGGCGGTCGAGGAGCTCGCGGAGCTGCTCGCGCAGGATCTCGACGCCGCCGCCTGATCGGCAGGACGCCCCAGTAGGTTGGGGGACGTGACCGAACTCTGGAACGCCGCCGACCCCGCCGTCCTCGCGCTGCCGTCCGGGCGGCTGGTTCGGGGCCGGGGCCTGCGCAACCCGCTGCCCCCGGGCCCCGAACCGGACTTCGCCGTATACCTGCTGGGCCGCACCCCGCCCCCGGTCCGCTGGGAGTCACGGTGGCTGCGGTGGCCGGACTTCCGGCTCCCGGCGGACCGGGAGGAGGCGCGGGTTCTCCTCCAAGAGGTGTGGGACCGGGCGGCCGGCGAGCGGGTCGAGGTGGCCTGCGGCGGCGGGATGGGCCGGACCGGGACGGCGCTGGCCGTTCTGGCCGTCCTGGACGGGGTGCCGGCCGCGGAGGCGGTGGCGTTCGTGCGCGCCGGCTACCACCCGCGGGCGGTGGAAACGCCCTGGCAGCGCCGGTACGTACGGAACTTCGCACCGCCCGGGGCCCTGTAGAAACTTCGCGCCGCGGGGCCCTCTAGGACTTGTCGGGCACGTTCTTGAAGGTCTCGGGCACCGGCAGGGTGGCCCAGCGGCCGATCGGCCAGGCGACGACGACGGCCCGGCCGACGACCTCGTCGACCGGGACCATCCCCTCGTTGGGGTCGTCCTGGTGGTAGCGGGAGTCCGCGGAGGCCTGGCGGTGGTCTCCCATGACCCAGACCTTGCCGTCGGGCACGGTGACCTTGAACCGGCCGCCGTCGTCGTCGTTGCTGCACGGGGTGTTGCCGGGGAAGACGTACGGCTCGTCCAGGGCGGTGCCGTTGACCTTCACCGGCCCGTCGCCCGCGCACTCCACGGTGTCGCCGCCGACGCCGATGACCCGCTTGATGAGGTCCTTCTCCTCGGCGGAGGGCATCACGCCGATGAAGCTCAGCACCTTCTGCACGGTGTTGGGCTCGTCCACGGGCATGCCGGCGAGCCAGTCGGCCGGGTCGTGGAAGACGATCACCTCGCCGCGTTCCGGCTCCGACCCGAACCAGGGGGTCAGTTTGTCGACCAGGACCCGGTCGCCCTGCTGGAGGGTGTTCTGCATGGAGTCCGAGGGGATGGAGAAGGCCTGCACCAGGAACGTCTTGATGAGCAGGGCCAGGACCAGGGCCATGCCGATCAGGAGCGGCAGCTCCACCCAGAACGGCCGGTTCTTCCGTGTCCTCGACCGCCGCGCTCCCGCACGCCCCATGGCACCGCTCCTCACCCCGTGAACCGTCTGCACCCGTCCCTCGGGACGGGTCCGGTGATCCACTCTATGGGGCGTCGGGCGCTATGCGGGTTCCGCGCCGACCGGTGGGACTCTCGCTCCCTCTCCGGCGCGCACGGCTTCGACGACGCTCTGGTGGAAGGTGCGGCTCTCCTCCTCGGAGGGGCACGGCACGGGGCTGCCCACGAGGGTGAACCAGTCGGAGGAGCCGCTGTACTGCACGGCCACCGACGCCTGTCCGTCGAACCACGTCGTATGCACGGTGAGGTCGCCGCTCAGGATGCCCGCTTCTTCGGTGCGCACTCCGCCGGTGCCCGCGTAGACGCCGCTGGTCGTCCAGGATGCCCAGCTCATGACGGTCACCTTTCGGACGTACCCATGCCTGTCCGGCCGATTTCTTCCGAGTATGGCACCGCCGGTGGGACTGTGCACGGGTGTGTGCGGGCCCCTCCCCCGCGCCCCGGCCTCAGGCCCTCTCCAGCGCTCCGCGGACGAAGGCGGCCTGGCCCGCGTGCTGGAGATCCTCGGCGACGACGCTGATCAGCCGGACGCCCAGGGTCACCGGGGGCGTCCAGCCCTCGTCGACGACGCGGTCGAGGGCGTGGCCCTCCAGTCCCGCGACGAAGTCGAGCGTCCGCTCCTGCACGGCGTCGAAGTAGCCGAGGAGGGGTTCGGCGGAGTCCACGCGGACGGCGGCGACCTCGTCGCCGCTGTGCCCGTAGCCGGTGTCCGTCGCCTCGAACGGGAGCCCGAAGCGGTCGGCCCAGCCCTCGGTGAGCCAGATCTGTCCCGTTCCGGCGGCGTCGGCGATGTGGTCGTCCTGGACGCGGGTGAGATGCCAGACGAGCCAGGAGATGGAGTTGGCCCCCTCGTCGAGCCGGGCGTTGAGGTCGTCGGGCGACAGCCCCTCGACCGCCGCGTGGACGGCCTCCCCGATCCGGTCGAACGCTTCGGCCAGCATGCCTGCGGTGTTCATCCGCCCACTTTCGCTCACCGGGGCCGAGTTCCCCGGGGTGCGACACACCGCCGGGCCGGGGGGATGCGCCGTGCGATCGGCTCATGGTCTGGAGCAGCGCGCAGAATGTCGATCAGTATCTCGCCGAGGCCCCGGAGGCCCGCCGGGAGGCCCTCACGGCGCTGCGCGCGCTGTGCCGGGAGGAGCTGACGGGGTTCCGCGAGGTGATGGCGTACGGCATGCCCGCCTACGAGCGCGAGGGAAAGGGCGAGATCGCCTTCGCCGACCAGAAGCAGTACATCTCGTTCTACCTGCTGCGCACGGATGTCAGCGACGCGTTCACGGACCGGCTGGCCTCGCACGACATGGGCAAGGGCTGTCTGCGGTTCCGCAACCCGCAGAAGATCGACTTCACGCTCGTACGTGACCTTCTGCGGGCGACGGCGGCGACCCCCGGCACGCCCTGCTGACGCGAACGCGTCGCGGACCGGGCGCCCTTCAGCGCGGTCCGGTCACTCCGTGCAGCCAGTCGGTCAGCAGCCGGTTGACCTCGTCGGGGCGTTCCTGCTGGATCCAGTGGCCGCAGCCCTGGAGGATGTGGACGGCGGACAGGCCGGGGAGAGTCGTCGGGTAGGCGTCGATGGCGTCGGACATCCAGGTGGTGGAGGCGTCCAGGGCGCCGCCGATGAAGATCGAGGGCTGGGTGATCGGTGCGCCGTCCCAGGCGGCGAGGTCCTCCCAGTCGCGGTCGACGTTGCGGTAGCGGTTGAGTGCGCCGGTCAGGCCGGTGCGTTCGAACTCCTCGCTGTAGAAGTCGAGGTCGCGTTCGTCGAGCCAGCCGGGGAGCCTGCCCGTGGGGAACCGGTCGGCCATGCGCGCGCCCGGCGGTACGAAGAAGAGGGCCCCGTGGTCGGCGGGGGCGGGCGTCTCGCCGGTCAGGCCCGCGTAGAGGCCGGCGAGCCAGCCGCGTACGTCCGGTTCGATCTCCGCCTCGGCGCGGCCGGGGGTCTGGAAGTAGCTCACGTAGAACTCCTCCTCGCCGCCGACGCCCGCGAAGCCGTCGGTGGGGCGGGGGCCGCCGCGGGGCGCGTAGGGAACGCTCAGCAGGGCGACCGCGGTGAAGACGTCCGGCCGGAGCAGGGCGCTGTTCGCGGCGATGGGTGAGCCCCAGTCGTGCCCGACCACGGTCGCGGTCTCCTCGCCGAGCGCCCGGACGACGGCGGTGTTGTCGGCGACGTGGGCGAGCATGCGGTAGGCGTCGGTGGCGGCGGGCGCCGAGGAGCGCCCGTAGCCGCGTACGTCGATGGCGACGGCCCGGTATCCGGCGGCGGCCAGGGCGGGGAGCTGGTGGCGCCAGGAGTACCAGGATTCGGGGAAGCCGTGGACGAGGAGGACCAGGGGGCCGACGCCCTGTTCGACGCAGTGGATCCGGCCGCCGGGGACGTCGAGCGTCCGGTGCGTCGCACCGGGGAGCACGGTGGAGGGGCGGGCTCCGCGGCCCGTGGACGGCGTGGGTACGGGGGTGGGCTCCGGCATGGCTCCTCCTCGGGCGCCCCGTGCGGGCGGGGCGGTCGTGACGCTTCGGTGGGCGGCCGGGCCGGGGGCGACACCGCGGACCGGCTGGG
>NZ_JBHXJG010000299.1:0-8038 GCF_042723425.1 Streptomyces sp. NPDC058375
GGGTTCGCCCTCGGCGGCGACCCCGTCAGGGCCCTGGTGTTCCTGGTGATGTTCGCGCTGCTCGCCGTCGCGCACTCGCCCCTGATCTTCCCGAGGCCGGTGCCCGCCGCCGAGGCCGCGCGCCGCAGCGCGGCCGACGGCCGCCCGGTCGTCTACTGGCGGCCGGGCTGCACCTACTGCCTGCGGCTCCGCCTCCGGCTGGGCCGTAACGCCTCACGGCTGTACTGGGTGAACATCTGGAGCGATCCGGCGGGAGCGGCCGTGGTGCGGGCCGCCACCGGCGGGGACGAGACCGTGCCGACCGTCGTCGTCGCGGACCGGCCGCACGTCAACCCGGCCCCCGCGTGGGTACGCGCACAGCTGCCGCCCCGCGCGTGATCGCCCCGGGGGGGCGTCCCAGGCGTGATCGTTCCGGGCGTGGAACAGTCCTGCAACTGAGTACCCCTACGGATGGCATAGATCCACAGGACTGGGCAGGCTGAACGCATGAGCGCTTCTCGTACGGCTGTCCGCCCCGTGCCCTTCGACCCCGCCCAGCGCCGCATGGCCCTCGGCATGCTCCTCGGCAGCGCCGTCGGGCTCGTCTGGCTCGGCGCGATGCTCTACACACTGACCGGCTGGATCTTCTAGACCTGTCCGGGGGCCTCGGCTACCGCACCGCCGCCACCCGGAACCGCAGCCCCGCCGCCGTCAGCCGCTCCAGCAGCGCGTCGCCCATGGCCACCGCCGTGGTGACCTGCCCGGAGGTCTCCGGCAGCTCGTCCAGGGCCAGGCACACCGCCGACTCGGCGAGGATCTTCGCCGTCTCGCCGTAGCCCGGGTCGCCGCCGGACACCTCGGTGAAGACGCGCCGCCCGCCGCCCTCACCGATGAAGCGGACGGTGAACCAGCTCCGCTCGCGGCGCTCCTCGTCCGGCCCCTGCCCCGGCTCGTAACGCCCCATCAGCCACTCCCGTACGCCTTCCACCTGCGCGGCCGCGACCAGCCCGCCGATCGCCACCGGGGCGCCCAGGGCCATCGGGAGCGTCTTGACCGAGGCGAAGTGCCGGTAGCGGAAGTCGGGGCCGTACTGCTCCAGGGCCCGCGCCGAGCGGCCCACGATCGTCGGGTCCACCGTCAGCAGCGGCAGCGCCCAGGTGCCGGTCTCCCCGCTGAAGTGCGGGGAGCCCACCGGGGTGCGGACCCGCCGGCCCACCAGACGCGGCTCGTGCAGCCGGCGCTCCCGGGCGGCGGCCAGCATCTGCGGGCCCCGGCCCATCGCGGTCAGCGCCGAGGCGAACGTCCCGCCGGAGAACACCGCGTTGGTGCGGACGAAGCCGTCGACGGCCAGGGGGACGTCGTCGGGCAGCTGCTTGACGGTGAAGTACGCCCCCAGGTCGTGCGGGACGGAGTCGAAGCCGCAGGCGTGCACGATCCGCGCCCCCGTCTCACGGGCCCGGGCGTCGTGCTCCAGATACATCCGGTCGATGAACTCCGCCTCGCCCGTGAGGTCCGCGTAGTCCGTCCCGGCCTCCACGCAGGCGGCGACGAGCTTCTCGCCGTACCGCAGGTACGGCCCCACGGTCGTGGCCACCACCCGGGTGGAGGCGGCCAGTTCGGCCAGCGCCTCGGCGTCGTCCGCGTCGGTCTCCAGGAGTTGGATGTCCGCGCGGGCCGGGGCGATGTCCGTGAGCCGCTCGCGCAGCTTCTCCAGCTTGGTCCGGCTGCGCCCGGCCAGTGCCCAGCGGAGACCGGCGGGGGCGTGGGCCGCCAGGTACTCGGCCGTGAGCGTCCCCACGAAGCCGGTGGCGCCGAAGAGGACCACGTCCAAGGGGCGTGTCGCGTCGTTCTGCCTGTTCACGAGTACCTCCGGCTGGGGGGACGGGTGCCGACGTGGCAGGCAGAGGGTAGCGGAGAGCGCCGTGGCGGCGTGCGGCCGGGCGGGCCGGATGCGAGAGGATCGGAGGAAAGAGCTAAGCGCTTGCTCGGCCCGAGGGGTTGTGCGGAGCCGGGGACGTTCTTAGCATCACAGGTGTTACATCGGTTGTGTCACACCCCTGGGGGCTCACAGATGGCGAAAGGCCCAACACCCGGGCACGGTCCGCTGACCGGTGTCCGGGTCGTCGAGCTGGCGGGCATCGGCCCCGGACCGTTCGCCGCGATGCTGCTGGCGGACCTCGGAGCCGACGTCGTCCGCGTCGACCGGCCCGGGGGTGCGGGGCTGGGCATCGACCCGGCGTCCGACCTCACCAACCGCAACAAGCGCTCCGTCCTCCTGGATCTCAAGAGCGACGAAGGACCGGCCCGCGTCCTGGACCTCGTCGAACGCGCCGACATCCTCATCGAGGGCTACCGCCCCGGCGTCGCCGAACGCCTCGGCGTGGGGCCCGACGCCTGCCTCGCCCGCAACCCGAAGCTCGTCTACGGCCGGATGACCGGCTGGGGCCAGGACGGGCCACTCGCCGACCGCGCGGGCCACGACATCGCCTACATCGCGCTCACCGGCACCCTGTCCATGATCGGCAAGCCGGACGAACCGCCCACCGTCCCCGCCAACCTGGTCGGCGACTACGCGGGCGGCTCGCTCTACCTCGTCGTCGGAGTCCTCGCCGCCCTCCAGCACGCCCGTACGCCGGGCGGCTCGGGGCAGGTGGTGGACGCGGCGATCGTCGACGGCGCCGCCCACCTCGCCACGATGATCCACGGGATGCTGGCGGCCGGGAGCTGGCAGGACCGGCGCGGCGCGAACCTCCTCGACGGCGGCTGCCCGTTCTACGGCACCTACGCCACCTCGGACGGCGGCCACATGGCGGTCGGCCCGCTGGAAAGCCAGTTCTACGCGGAGTTCGTCCGGCTCCTCGGCATCGCGGACGCCTTTCCCGACCGGTGGGACCTCGCCCGCTGGGACGAGCTGCGCGCCGCCGTCACCGAACGCTTCCTGACCCGTACGCGCGCCGAGTGGACCGAGGTCTTCGCCGGCACCGACGCCTGTGTGGCCCCCGTCCTCTCGCTCACCGAGGCCCCGCACCACCCGCACCTCGCCGCCCGCTCCACCTTCGTCGAGCACGGCGGCCTCACCCAGCCCGCCCCCGCCCCGCGCTTCTCGGCCACCCCCGTCTCCGTACGCGCCGGGCCCGCGCTGCCCGGCGCGGACACCGAGGCCGTCGCGGCCGACTGGGACGTACCGGGGCTCCGGCCCGCCCCCCGAGACTAGGAGACCCCGTGCAACGCCAGATCTTCACCGAGGAACACGACGCGTTCCGCGAGACCGTCCGGGCCTTCCTGGCCAAGGAGGTCCTCCCGCACTACGAGCAGTGGGAGCAGGACGGCATCGTCTCCCGCGAGGCGTGGCTCGCCGCCGGGCGCGCGGGGCTGCTGGGCCTGGCCGTCCCCGAGGAGTACGGGGGCGGCGGCAGCGACGACTTCCGCTACAGCGCGGTCCTCGCCGAGGAGTTCACCCGCGCCGGGGCCGCCGGGCTCGCGATCGGCCTGCACAACGACATCATCGGCCCCTACCTCACGGGCCTGGCCACCGACGAGCAGAAGCGCCGCTGGCTCCCCGGCTTCTGCTCCGGCGAGACCATCACCGCGATCGCCATGACCGAGCCGGGCGCGGGCTCGGACCTCCAGGCGATCCGTACGACGGCCGAGGACAAGGGCGACCACTGGCTGCTCAACGGCTCGAAGACGTTCATCTCCAACGGCATCCTCGCCGACCTGGTGATCGTCGTCGCCAAGACCACCCCCGACGGCGGCGCGAAAGGGCTCTCCCTCATCGTCGTCGAGCGCGGCGCGGAGGGCTTCGAGCGCGGCCGCAACCTCGACAAGATCGGCCAGAAGTCGCAGGACACCGCGGAGTTGTTCTTCAACGACGTCCGCGTCCCCAAGGAGAACCTGCTCGGCGAACTCGACGGCGCGTTCATCCACCTGATGACCAACCTGGCCCAGGAGCGCATGGGCATAGCGGTCGCCGGGATCGCCGCCGCCGAACATCTGCTGGAGATCACCACGCAGTACGTCAAGGAGCGCGAGGCCTTCGGGCGGCCGCTCTCCAAGCTCCAGCACATCCGGTTCGAGATCGCGGAGATGGCCACCGAGTGTGCCGTCACCCGGACCTTCCTGGACCGGTGCATCGTCGATCACTCGGACGGGACGCTGGACGCCGTCCACGCCTCGATGGCCAAGTGGTGGGCCACCGAACTGCAGAAGCGAGTCGCCGACCGCTGTCTCCAACTCCACGGCGGCTACGGCTACATGAGCGAGTACAAGGTGGCCAAGGCGTTCACCGACGGCCGTATCCAGACCATCTACGGCGGCACGACCGAGATCATGAAGGAGATCATCGGCCGTTCGCTGCTCGCCTGACGACCTCCTCGATCTCTTCTCGACCACCCTCGAAAGGCAGCTGTCTTGAGTACCGAAGCATTCGTCTACGACGCGATCCGCACCCCGCGCGGCCGTGGCAAGGCCAACGGAGCCCTGCACGGCACCAAGCCGATCGACCTGGTCGTCGGCCTCATCCACGAGATCCGGGGCCGCTTCCCGGACCTGGACCCCGCCGCCATCGACGACATCGTCCTCGGCGTGGTCAGCCCGCTCGGCGACCAGGGCTCCGACATCGCCCGGATCGCCGCCATCGCGGCCGGCCTGCCCGACTCCGTCGCGGGCGTCCAGGAGAACCGCTTCTGTGCCTCGGGCCTGGAAGCCGTCAACCTGGCCGCCGCCAAGGTCCGTTCGGGCTGGGAGGACCTCGTCCTCGCCGGGGGCGTCGAGTCGATGTCCCGGGTGCCGATGGGCTCCGACGGCGGGGCGTGGGCGATGGACCCGATGACCAGCTTCGAGACCGGCTTCGCCCCGCAGGGCATCGGCGCCGACCTCATCGCCACCGTCGAGGGCTTCAGCCGCCGCGACGTGGACGAGTACGCAGCCCTCTCCCAGGAACGCGCCGCCGCGGCCTGGAAGGACGGACGCTTCGCCCGCTCCGTCGTCCCGGTCAAGGACCGCAACGGCCTGATCGTCCTCGACCACGACGAGCACCTGCGCCCCGGCACCACCGCCGACTCCCTCGCCGGCCTCAAGCCGTCCTTCGCGGGCATCGGCGAGATGGGCGGCTTCGACGCGGTGGCGCTCCAGAAGTACCACTGGGTCGAGAAGATCGACCACGTCCACCACGCGGGCAACTCCTCCGGCATCGTGGACGGCGCGGCCCTCGTCGCCATCGGCTCCAAGGAGGTCGGCGAGCGCTACGGCCTCACCCCGCGCGCCCGGATCGTCTCCGCCGCCGTCTCCGGCTCCGAGCCCACCATCATGCTCACCGGCCCCGCTCCGGCCACCCGCAAGGCCCTCGCCAAGGCCGGGCTCACCATCGACGACATCGACCTCGTCGAGATCAACGAGGCCTTCGCCGGGGTCGTCCTGCGCTTCGTCAAGGACATGGGCCTCTCCCTGGACAAGGTCAACGTCAACGGCGGCGCGATCGCGCTCGGCCACCCGCTCGGCGCCACCGGCGCGATGATCCTCGGCACCGTCATCGACGAACTGGAGCGCCGCGACCAGCGGTTCGGCCTGGTCACCCTCTGCGTCGGCGGCGGCATGGGCGTCGCGACCATCGTCGAACGCATCTGACCTCCAGGGCCTGTCGTCAAACTGCCGCCTGCCGCGCGACGCCTGGCACGCACGCTCGCGGCGTTGCCGAAATGCCCTGGTAGCTCCGCTACAAGACCATTCCAGCGCCTTGCGATCGCACGCACCAGACGCCGCGCGGCCGCCCTCCGGGCGACGACGGCAGTTTGACGACAGGCCCTGGCCGGCCCCACCTGCTTACGGAGAAGACACCGACATGACCGAGAGCACCACCATCCGCTGGGAACAGGACGAGACCGGCGTCGTCACCCTCGTCCTCGACGACCCGAACCAGTCCGCGAACACGATGAACCAGGCCTTCAAGGACTCCATCGCGGCCATCGCCGACCGCGCCGAGGCCGAGAAGGACTCCATCCGCGGCATCATCTACACCTCCGCCAAGAAGACCTTCTTCGCGGGCGGCGACCTCAAGGACATGATCAAGGTCGGCCCCGAGAACGCCCAGGCCGCCTTCGACACCGGCACCGCCATCAAGCGCTCGCTGCGCCGCATCGAGACCCTCGGCAAGCCCGTCGTCGCCGCCATCAACGGAGCGGCCCTCGGCGGCGGTTACGAGATCGCGCTCGCCTCCCACCACCGCGTCGCCCTCGACGCCCCCGGCTCCCGCATCGGCCTGCCCGAGGTCACCCTCGGGCTGCTCCCGGCGGGCGGCGGCGTCACCCGGACCGTACGCCTCATGGGCATCGCCGACGCGCTGCTCAAGGTGCTCCTCCAGGGCACCCAGTACGCGCCGCAGCGGGCGCTGGAGAACGGCCTCGTCCACGAAGTCGCCGCCACCCGCGAGGAGATGATCGAGAAGGCCCGCGCTTTCATCGACGCCAACCCCGAGTCCCAGCAGCCCTGGGACGTCAAGGGCTACAAGATCCCCGGCGGCACCCCGTCCAACCCCAAGTTCGCCGCCAACCTCCCCGCGTTCCCGGCCAACTTGAAGAAGCAGCTCGCGGGCGCGCCCATGCCCGCGCCGCGCAACATCCTCGCGGCGGCCGTCGAGGGCTCCCAGGTCGACTTCGAGACCGCGCTGACCATCGAGGCCCGGTACTTCACCGAGCTGGTCACCGGCCAGGTCTCCAAGAACATGATCCAGGCGTTCTTCTTCGACCTCCAGGCCGTCAACTCCGGTGCCAACCGCCCCAAGGACGTCCCGGAGCGCCCCGTCCGCAAGGTCGCCGTCCTCGGCGCGGGCATGATGGGCGCGGGCATCGCCTACTCCTGTGCCAAGGCCGGCATCGACGTCGTCCTCAAGGACGTCTCCACCGAGGCTGCGGCCAAGGGCAAGGCGTATAGCGAGAGGCTGCTCGCCAAGGCGCTCTCCCGGGGCCGTACGACGGAGGCGAAGCGCGACGAACTGCTGGCCCGTATCACCCCGACCGGCGACGCGGCCGACCTCGCGGGCTGCGACGCGGTGATCGAGGCCGTCTTCGAGGACACCGCCCTCAAGCACAAGGTGTTCCAGGAGATCCAGGACGTCATCGAGCCCGACGCCCTGCTCTGCTCCAACACCTCCACCCTCCCCATCACGGTCCTCGCCGAGGGAGCGTCCCGCCCTGTCGACTTCATCGGCCTGCACTTTTTCTCACCGGTCGACAAGATGCCGCTGGTCGAGATCATCAAGGGCGAGCGCACCGGCGACGAGGCGCTGGCCCGCGCCTTCGACCTCGTACGGCGCATCAAGAAGACGCCGATCGTCGTCAACGACTCGCGCGGCTTCTTCACCTCGCGCGTCATCGGCCAGTTCATCAACGAGGGTGTGGCGATGGTCGGGGAGGGCGTCGAGCCCGCCTCCATCGAGCAGGCGGCCGCCCAGTCCGGCTACCCGGCCAAGGTCCTCTCCCTGATGGACGAGCTGACCCTGACCCTGCCCCGTAAGATCCGCAACGAGACCAAGCGCGCGGTCGAGGAGGCCGGTGGCACCTGGCCCGGCCACCCCTCCGACGCGGTCATCGACCGCATGGTCGACGAGTTCGGCCGCACGGGGCGCAGCGGGGGAGCGGGCTTCTACGACTACGACGAGGACGGCAAGCGCGCCGGTCTCTGGCCGGGCCTGCGCGAGCACTTCACCACCAGGTCCGACGCGGACGTCCCCTTCGAGGACATGAAGGAGCGGATGCTCTTCTCCGAGGCCCTGGACAGCGTCCGCTGCCTGGAGGAGAACGTCCTCATCTCCGTCGCCGACGCCAACATCGGCTCCATCATGGGCATCGGCTTCCCGCCGTGGACCGGCGGCGTCCTCCAGTACATCAACGGGTACGAGGGCGGCCTGCCGGGATTCGTCGCCCGCGCCCGGGAGTTGGCCGAGCGCTACGGCGACCGCTTCCTTCCGCCCGCACTGCTGGTGGAGAAGGCGGAGAAGGGTGAGACCTTCCACGACTGACCCCTCGACAGGGCCTGCTGCGGGCCGCGTTCACCCTCACTCGGC
>NZ_JBHXJG010000300.1:0-8024 GCF_042723425.1 Streptomyces sp. NPDC058375
CAGGCCGGAGGCCCCCAGGAGAAATCCTGGGGGCCTCCGGCCTTTCAGGACCAGACATCGGCTGACGGCGTCCGGCCGCCTCAACTATCGTGCGCCCGTGGATGACTCCTCTACCGGCAGTGGACCGCTGTCAGATGCCGAAGTCGCGCAGCTTCTCGATCTGCTGCGTCGTTACTGCGCCCACGATCTCGATCAGTGGGAAGCCCTGCAGACCGACACGCTGTACGGGCACGTCTACGTCCAGATGAGCCGGTCGCTGCCACCCGGTGAAGGGTCGGACGAGATGTTCCGGCCGTTCTAGACGGCCATGGCCCTGACCTGGCCGGTCAGGATGGAGTGACCCACCGGATCGGCGCGTGCCGTACAGCAGGGAGATGTGGAGCCCCCGGAGGAGGTCCGGGGGCTCCCTGCGTCCGGCCTGGGGCGGGCCCCGACCTCAAGCTGCCGTCACGCTCGCCCGCGCCCCCTCCGCCGTCACCCGGCGGCGGCGGGTCGGGAGGCCCATCGTCGGGTTCGCTACGCCCCAGGCCGCGGCCTTGCAGACCAGTTCCTTGTAGAGG
Organism: Streptomyces sp. NPDC058375; assembly: GCF_042723425.1. Taxonomy (NCBI): domain Bacteria; kingdom Bacillati; phylum Actinomycetota; class Actinomycetes; order Kitasatosporales; family Streptomycetaceae; genus Streptomyces; species Streptomyces sp. NPDC058375. The sequence continues at coordinate 561 of NZ_JBHXJG010000300.1, forward strand.
GCGGCCGGGCGGCCGGTCAGGGCTGCGTTGACGGAGCGGTCGTCGGCGGTGACGTACTGGATTAGGCCCTCCTTGCGGCCGAGCGAGATGCACTGGTTGAAGTAGCGGGCCGAGATGGTCGGGAGCTTGGTGTCGGTGAGGCGGGCCGCGATGGCGTCGGCGGCCTGCCAGGCGGTGGGGACGCCCGAGGCGCACGACATGCGCAGCGGCTTGTCGCCGGGGCCGGCCACCAGGGCCGCGTCGCCGATGGCGTACACGTCCGGGTGGGAGGTCGAGCGCATGGTGGCGTCGACCACGATCTGGCCGGTGTCGCCGGTCGTCAACGTCGTTGCCCGGGCGAGGGGGTGGACCGCGAAGCCCGTCGTCCAGATTGTGATCGCCGCCGGGATGTCGCCCTCGGTGGTCGTGACGCGGTCGGCGTGCACGGCGGTGACGGTGGTGTGTTCGTGGGCGGTGATCCGGAGACCGGTGAAGACCTTCCGCAGGTGACGCGCGCCCTTGGGGGACAGCCAGTCGCCCAGTTGGCCCCGGGCGACCAGCGAGACGGCGAGGTCCGGGCGGGTCTCGGCCAGTTCCGTGGCGGCCTCCACGCCGGTGAGGCCGCCGCCGACGACGGTCACGGGGCTGCCGGGGGCGAGGGCGGCCAGGCGGTCGCGCAGGCGCAGGGCTCCGTCGCGGCCGGCGATCTCGTGGGCGTGCTCCGCGGTGCCGGGGACGCCCTGGGTGTTCCAGGCGCTGCCGAGGGCGTACACGAGGGTGTCGTACTCCAGGTCCTCCGGCTCCCCGGCTCCGTTCGCGTCGGTGACCGAGACCGTTCCGCGGTCCACGTCGACCCCGGTGACCTTCGCGAGCTTCAGCCGGACGCCGGTGCCGGCGAACATCTCCCGGAAGGGGCGGGGGCGCAGGTCCTGGCCCACCGCCAGTTGGTGCATCCGGACGCGCTCGACGAAGTCCGGTTCGGCGTTGACGAGGGTGATGGAGACGTCCTCGCTGCGCAGTCGCCTGGCGAGGCGGCCGGCGGCGACCGCTCCGGTATAACCGGCTCCGATGACGACGACGCGGTGCTGGTGGGAGTTCCGCTGCTGCATGTCCTGTACTCCTGTCTCGCGCGGTTTCGCCCCTTGAACCGGGCAGCCCCGCGTTTACTGACAGGCGTTGCGTGTGACGTGGGTCACATCTGTTCGGCGATGCGGACGAGCGGTTCCCCGTGGTCCCCGGCCGCCCACTGCCGCGTCGCGCGTTCTAGCTTGTCGGGGTTGGCCTGGTTACGGAACGCGGCGATGCCGTCCGCGGTGATCTCCAGGCACATCACGCCGATGACCCGGCCGTCGACGACGATCACCAGGGCGGGCAGCCCGTTGGCGGTCGATACGTGGATCTCCGCCGTGCCGCCCAGGAGATTGCGGGCGGCCTGGTTGGGGGTGAACAGGCTCCGCATGAACCTCGCGACGGCCACGGCCCCCTCGAACGGCCTGGTGCGGGCCGGTACCTTTCCGCCGCCGTCGCCGATCGCGACGGCGTCCGCGGTGAGCAGTTGGATCAGCGGTTCGGTCCGGCCGCTGGTGGCCGCCGTGAGGAACTCCTCGACGATCCGCCGGGCGGCGGCCTCGTCGATCTCGGTACGGGTCCGGCCCGCCGCGATGTGCTTCTTGGCGCGGTGGAACAGCTGCTGGCTCGCGGACTCCGTGGTGTCGAGGATCTCGGCGATCTTGCCGTGCGGGTACGCGAACGCCTCCCGCAGCACGTACACCACCCGCTCGTTGGGCGACAGGCGCTCCATCAGGGCCAGGACCGCGAACGAGACCGATTCGCGCTGCTCGACGGTGTCGGCGGGGCCGAGCATCGGATCCCCGGCGAGGAGCGGTTCGGGCAGCCACTGGCCGACATAGGTCTCGCGCCGGACGCGCGCCGAGGTGAGCTCGTTGAGGCAGAGGTTGGTGAGGACCTTCGTCAGCCAGGCCTCGGGGACCTCGATGCGGTCGATGTCGGCGGCCTGCCAGCGCAGGAACGTGTCCTGCACGGCGTCCTCGGCGTCGCTCGCCGAGCCGAGCAGACGGTAGGCGATGGCCTTGAGGCGAGGCATGGCAGCCTCGAACTGGTCCACCTGGATCCCGGTCAGCGCCATGGTCCGGATCCTAGCGGGAAGGGGAGGCGGCCGTTCGGAGAGGCGTGGGCGGGGTAGCCGACACAGTACGGGGCGTGCTGGACGCCCTTCTGTTCGGAGGTGGCAGATGGGCGCGAAAGGGCAGGCGTACAAAGGGCGTTGGCAGGATCAGTGGTGGGCCGTCGGGCTGTTGGCGCTGGTGATCCTGGTCGCCGTCCGGGTGGCGCTCAACGGCTGGTCCGCGTGGCCGGCGGCGCTGGTCGGCGGTGTCGTCTACGCCGGATTCCTGACGTGGCTCCTGATGCGGCGCAGGCAGCGGGACGCGAAGGCCGTGGGCACCGAGCCGGCCAGGGTGCCGGAGCTGGAGCGCCGTATCGCGAAGAACGGCGAGATGCCCGACGACCCGGCCGAGCAGGCGGCCATGGTCCGGCTGATCCGGCGGCGGGAGGAGAAGCTGCGACGCAACCAGCGATGGGCCTTTCCCCTGCTCGGGCTGATCTTCCTCGGGGTGCCGTTCCTCGGGTTCGCCTCCGGCAATGTGTCGGCGGGGCTCATGATGCTCGGCTTCGGCGTGGCGTTCATGGGCTGGATGATCTGGTTCAACCGGCGCTTCGTACGGCGCATGGCCGCGATGCGGCAGCGGATCGAGGGTGTCGGAGGCTACGCGTAGCATCCCCGGATGACGTGTGGGGTTCGGGCGGCCGGTGGCGGGTGGTGGTGCGACGGGGTGCGGTGGCCCGGACGCGCTCCCGAGCTGGGGTGGAGCAGGAGCAGGAGCAGGAGCAGGAGCAGGAGCAGGAGCAGGAGCGGTGACCGGCGGGTGAGCGTGCTCGCGTACGGGGCCGGCCTCGGGTTCCGGGCCCTCGGCGAGCGGCACTGCGTGGGGGCCCGGGGGAACGTGTGCCCGCTGGGGGCCGTGGTGCCGGGGCGCTCGACCGGTGGGCGGTGCGCCGAGTGCGCGCGGCTGGACCGGGCGCACTCGGTGGCCGCCGACACGATGGCGGACGACCCCCGGACGTACCGCGTGTACCTCGCCTGGTTCGGGCCCGGCCTGGTCAAGGTCGGGATCACCGGTGAGGAGCGCGGCGCGGCCCGGCTGCGGGAGCAGGGGGCCGTCGCCTTCAGCTGGCTCGGGCGCGGGCCCCTCATGGCGGCCCGGCGCACCGAGGAGGTGCTGCGGGCGGCCCTCGGGGTGCCGGACCGGATCCCGTACGCCCGGAAGCGGTCCGTGCGGGGGCAGTTGCCGGGTGGCGAGGAGCGGGCAGCCGAAGTGGCGGAGCTGTACGGGCGCGCCGCCGAGCTCGAAGGGCGCGGCTGGCCCGAGTCGTTGGAGCGGCTCCCTCTCGAAGTCGTCGACCAGGTGGGCATCTTCGGCCTCGACCGCGCGCCCGCGCCCGTCCGGTCGGTGCGGGAGCTGGTCGACGGGGGTGTGGTCGCGGGGCGGCTCGTCGCGGCGGCCGGGCCCGATCTGCACCTCGCGGTGGCCGGCGGGGGCGTCGTGGTGCTGGATACGCGGCTGATCACCGGGTGGGATCTCGTGGCCGTACCGGACGTGACCGTACCGGACATGGCCGTACCGGACGTGGCCGTACCTCTCCCCGTATCCGCCCCTGCGGCGGTACAGGACGATGTACGTGTCCCCCTCATCGACATCGGCGGCGGCGGTGTGCAGGGTGGGTTGTTCTGAACGATCTGCGAAAGGGCCGCGGATGGAAACGGGAAGCGATGACGTGGCGCGGTTTTGGGAGCGGCTCGGGCTGCCCGGGATCATCGACGTGCACACCCACTTCATGCCCGAGCAGGTCCTGCGCAAGGTGTGGGCCTACTTCGACGCCGCCGGGCCGCTCACCGGGCTGGAGTGGCCGATCACCTACCGGTACGAGGAGGAGCGGCGGCTGGAGCTGCTGCGGTCGTTCGGGGTGCTCCGGTTCACCTCGATGCTCTATCCGCACAAGCCCGGCATGGCCCGCTGGCTGAACGGCTGGGCCGCCGACTTCGCCGCCCGGACCCCCGACTGCCTGCACACCGCGACCCTGTTCCCGGAGGAGGGCGTGGAGGTGTACGTGAAGGAGGCCGTCGAGGCAGGGGCCCGGGTGTTCAAGTCACACCTTCAGGTGGGTGCCTACGATGCGAATGATCCGTTGCTGGACGCGGTGTGGGGGATGCTCGCGGAGGCCGGCGTCCCGGTGGTGATGCACTGCGGATCGGGGCCCGCGCCGGGGAAGTTCACCGGGCCCGGGCCGATCGGGCGGCTACTGGCGCGCCATCCCCGGCTGCGGCTGATCGTCGCGCACATGGGGATGCCGGAGTACGCGGAGTTCCTGGCGCTGGCGGAGACGTATCCGGAGGTCCGGCTCGACACGACCATGGCGTTCACCGACTTCAGCGAGCGGTTCAGCCCCTTCCCGGCGGCGGAGCGGGGGCGGCTGGCCGATCTCGGGGACCGGATCCTGCTCGGGACCGACTTCCCGAACATCCCGTACCCGTACGTCCATCAGCTCGATGCCCTGGAGCGGCTGGAGTTGGGGGATGCGTGGTTGCGGGCGGTCTGTCACGGGAACGCCGCCGAGTTGTTCCCCACCCCTACCTGACGACCGCCTGACGGTCGCTTTCTCAGGGAATTCACAGGAACGGGTCAGGCTTCTCTCACGGGTGCCTCACAGAGTGGGGCCCATGACGACGACGACCTCGCCCCAGGGGCGTACCGAACTGCTCAGGCCGGACCGTACCCCCGTACGGGTCCTGGTCGTGGACGACGAGGCTCCGCTCACCGAACTTCTCTCGATGGCCCTGCGGTACGAGGGCTGGGAGGTGCGCAGCGCCGGGGACGGGGCCGGGGCGGTGCGGGCGGCACGCGACTTCCGTCCGGACGCGGTGGTCCTGGACGTGATGCTCCCGGACATGGACGGGCTGTCCGTGCTGGGCCGGCTGCGCCGCGAGTACGCCGATGTGCCGGTCCTCTTCCTGACCGCCCGGGACGCCGTCGAGGACCGGATCGCCGGGCTCACCGCGGGCGGCGACGACTATGTGACGAAGCCGTTCAGCCTGGAGGAGGTCGTGGCCCGGCTGCGCGGGCTCATCCGCCGCTCGGGCTCGGCCGTCGCCGCCGGGCGGAGCGAGTCCACGCTCGTCGTCGGGGACCTGGTCCTGGACGAGGACAGCCACGAGGTGAGCCGGGGCGGGGACGCGATCCACGTCACGGCCACCGAGTTCGAGCTGCTGCGCTTCCTGATGCGCAATCCGCGCCGGGTGCTCAGCAAGGCGCAGATCCTCGACCGGGTCTGGAACTACGACTTCGGCGGCCAGGCCAACGTCGTCGAGCTCTACATCTCCTACCTCCGCAAGAAGATCGACGCCGGACGGACGCCGATGATCCACACCCGGCGTGGGGCGGGGTATCTGATCAAGCCCGGTGAGTAGGCGGGCGGGTGGGGGAAGCGGGGGAGTGCTGCGGCGGCCGTGGACCCTGCGGACGCGGCTCGTCGTCTCCGCCGTGTCCCTGATCGCCGTCGTCGCCGCCGTCATCGGGTCGGTCACCGCGATCGCCTTCCACAGCTACATGTACGGCAAGCTCGACGATCAGCTGCACTCCGTCGCCGAGCGGGCCCAGCGCCCGCCGGGCCCGGGTCCGCTGCCCCAGCCGGTGCGTGAGGCGGGCCCGCTCGGCTTCGTCGGCGGGGGCGGGCAGCCGCTCGGCACGTTCGGGGCCCTCCTCGGCGACGACGGGGACGGCGACGGGGACGGGGACGTCACCGCGTCGAAGGTCGTCGAGGACAGCGGGCTCCGCGCCCAGGAGAGCGCGAAGCCGCTGACCGGGGAGCAGCGGAGCGCCCTGGAAGCCGCCGTTCCGGAGACCGGTGAGGGGGCCCGGAGCGTCGACCTGCCCGGGCTCGGCGGCTACCGGGCCGAGGCCGCGACCACCACCGAGGGATACACCGTCCTCGTCGGCATCCCCACCGCCGAGGTGAGCGGGGCGCTGACGACCCTGATCGTCGTCGAGGTCTGCGTGACCGCCGCCGGGCTCCTCGCCGCCTCGATCGCGGGAACCGTGCTCGTCGGGGTCGCCCTGCGGCCGTTGCGCCGGGTCGCCGCCACGGCCACCCGGGTCTCCGAACTCCCCCTGCACAGCGGCGAGGTGGCCCTCCTGGAGCGCGTACCGGACGCCGAGGCCGATCCCCGTACCGAGGTCGGGCAGGTGGGCGCCGCGCTCAACCGGATGCTCGGGCACGTCGGTTCGGCGCTCATGGCCCGCCAGGAGAGCGAGACGCGGGTCCGGCAGTTCGTCGCCGACGCCAGCCATGAGCTGCGCACACCGCTGGCCTCGATCCGGGGGTACGCCGAGCTGACCCGCCGCGCCGGCGGGGGAGGGCCGGGCTTGGGGCCTGATCCGGCCGCCCGGCACACGGGGGCGGGCCCGGAACCCGACCCGGCGACCCGGCACGCGCCGGAGCGGGTCGATCCCGGCCCGGCGACCCGGCACGCGCTGGGGCGGATCGACGCCGACCCGGTCACCCGGCACGCGCTGGCGCGGATCGAGTCGGAGGCGGACCGGATGACGGGCCTGGTGGAGGATCTGCTGCTGCTGGCCCGGCTCGACGCCGGACGCCCGCTCTCGTACGGGAGCACGGATCTACTGCCGCTCGTCGTGGATGCGGTGAGCGACGCCAGGGCGGCGGACACGGGATGGCCGGATGCGGACACAGGAGGAGCGGGTGCGGACACGGGAGGACCGGATGCGGACGCCGTGCACCGGTGGCGGCTTGAGCTGCCGGAGGCCGCCGAGCCCGTGACCGTACGCGCCGATCCCGACCGGCTCCAGCAGGTGCTGGTCAACCTGCTCGCCAACGCCCGCACCCACACCCCGCCGGGGACCACCGTCACGGTCTCCGTGCGGCCTCCCGTACGCGGTGGGGGGCCGGTGACGCTGGAGGTGCGGGACAACGGGCCCGGGATTCCGGCGGAGCTGCTGCCGCATGTCTTCGAACGGTTCGCCCGGGGCGATGCCTCGCGCTCGCGCGGGGCCCGTACGGAAGCGGCGACCGGGTCCACCGGGCTCGGCCTCGCCATCGTGCAGGCCGTCGTCTCCGCGCACGGCGGGCGCGTACGGGTGGAGTCCCGGCCTGGCCGGACGGTGTTCGCGGTCGAGCTGCCGGGGGACGACGACACGATCCGCGCGGACTCACAGGTCGGGGACAGGCTCACCACACCGGCGTGACAGCGCGGTTGGCGAACGTCGGAGCCATGACCACCGACAGCAGCCTCCGGAGCGGCCCCGGAACGACCGGCCGCCGCAGTAGTAGCAGGGACGGCGGGGACGGCGGGTACGACGACCGGCTGCCGGGCCGGGAGCACCTCCCGGC
>NZ_JBHXJG010000301.1:0-7885 GCF_042723425.1 Streptomyces sp. NPDC058375
CAAGTGAAAGCCGTGAATTCCGGGGCCCGCCCCGGACCCGCGATGGAAGGTCAGCCACGTGTCTGCCGCTGATACCAAGGCCGTCGGGCCGCCGGTCCCCGTACCACCCGACCCGCAGGCGACCGGGAAGTCGTCCCTCGACGACGAGGCGCCCCGGGTGCAGAAGAGAAAGCGGAAGAAGGGCGAACTCCTCCCCTACTTCCTGATTCTCCCGGCGATCGTGGCGATCGCCGCCGTCTACCTCTACCCCCTCGGCAAGACGGTCATCATGTCCTTCCAGGACATGGGCCGGCGTGAGCTGTGGACCGGCGACCCCGCCCCCTGGGTCGGCTTCGAGCAGTTCACCAACATCCTCGGCGACTCCGAGTTCTGGTGGGTCACCTTCCGCACGATCGTCTTCATGGCCATCTGCGTGACCCTGACCATGGGCATCGGGCTGCTGGTCGCCCTGCTCATGCGCAAGCTCTCCACCTGGGTCCGGCTGGTGCTCACCGCCTGCCTCATCGCCGCCTGGTCGATGCCGCTGATGGTCGCCGCCTCGATCTTCCGCTTCATGGCCGACTCCGACTACGGCCTGATCAACACCCTGATCGCCAAGGTCGTCGGCGAGGACTGGCTCGGACACAACTGGTACCTCAACCCCGTCCAGGGCTTCGGCATCATCACGCTGCTGGTCGTCTGGGGCGCCATCCCGTTCGTCGTCGTCACCCTGTACGCCGCCCTCACCCAGGTCCCCCAGGAACTGGAGGAGGCCGCCGCCCTCGACGGCGCCAGCGCCTACGGCATTTACAAGTACGTCACCTGGCCGGTCATCAAGCCGGTCTTCACCATGGTCGCCACCCTCTCGGTGATCTGGGACTTCAACGTCTTCGGCCAGATCTGGCTGCTGCGCGGCAACAAGCCCGAGCCGGAGTACGAGACCCTCGGCCTCTACTCCTACTCCAAGGCGTTCGAGTCCACCTCCTTCAGCCAGGGCACCGCGATCGCCCTCATCACGGTGCTGCTGCTGTCCGGCGTGGCCGTGTACTACCTGCGCCAGCTCATGAAGACGGGAGAGGTCGAATGAGCAGCACGACCCAGACGACACAGGCGCTGCGGCCCGACCGCAAGAAGAGCCGGCTTCACTTCGACCTGCTCGGCCTCGGCATCGCCCTGGTCATGGTCTTCCCGGTCTACTGGCTGGTCATCAGCGCCCTGCGGCCCAACCGGGAGATCCGCAGCTACGACCAGACGCTCTGGCCCACGTCGATCACCTTCGACAACTTCGTCCGGGCCACCGAGCAGCCGAACTTCTCCACCGCCATCCAGTCCAGCCTCATCGTCGCGGTCACCGCGGTGGTCGGCGGCATGATCATCGCGACGCTGGCGGCCCTGGCGATCGGCCGGTTCCGGTTCTTCGGCCGCAAGGCCCTCGTCCTGATCATGATCCTGGTCCAGATGCTGCCGCCGACGGCGATGCTCATCCCCATCTACGCCCAGCTCAACGCGATGGGCGGGATCGACGAGTACTGGGGCCTGATCGTCGTCTACCTCGTCTCCACGCTGCCCTTCGCCACGATCATGATCCGCGGCTTCGTCGTGAACATCCCGGTGGAGCTGGAGGAGTCCGCGATGGTGGACGGCTGCACCCGCTTCCAGGCCTTCCGCCGGGTGATCTTCCCGCTGCTCGCCCCCGGGCTCGCCGCCGCGTCGATCTTCGCCCTGGTGAACGCGTGGAACGAGTACCTCTTCGCGTACATCCTGATCAACGACAACTCCAAGTACACGCTGAACGTCTGGCTGATGACGTTCACGACCGAGCGCGGAACGGACTACGGCGCCCTCATGGCCGCATCGACCATGATCGCCATTCCCGTCGTCGTGTTCTTCATGATCATCCAGAAGAAGATGGCCACCGGCCTCACTTCCGGCGCCGTGAAGGGATAGTGCGGGCCCATGACCACCCTCGTCTCCACCACGGACACGGTGACGCGCGACGCGCTCGCCGTGCTCCAGCCCGGATTCACCGGAACCACCGCACCGGACTGGCTGCTGCGCCGCGTCGGTGAGGGCCTCGCCTCCGTGGGCCTGTTCGGCCGCAACATCACCTCGCCCGAGCAGCTCACCGCCCTCACCGGGCGGCTGCGCGCCGAGCGGGAGGACGTCCTCGTCGCCATCGACGAGGAGGGCGGCGACGTGACCCGCCTGGAGGTCACGCACGGCTCCTCGTTCCCCGGCAACTTCGCGCTCGGCTCGGTGGACGACGTCCACCTCACCCGGGCCGTCGCCCAGGAGCTCGGCCGCCGGCTCGCCGAGTGCGGCGTCAACCTCAACTGGGCGCCGTCCGCCGACGTCAACTCCAACCCGGGCAACCCGGTCATCGGCGTCCGCTCCTTCGGCGCCGACACCCGGCTGGCCGCCCGGCACACCGCCGCGTACATCGAGGGGCTCCAGGCCGCCGGTGTCGCCGCCTGCACCAAGCACTTCCCCGGACACGGCGACACCGCGGTCGACTCGCACCTCGCGATGCCCCGCATCGATGTGGACATCGACACCCTGCACGCCCGTGAGCTGGTCCCCTTCCGGGCGGCCATCGCCGCGGGTTCCAAATCGGTGATGAGCGCGCATATCCTGCTTCCCGCACTCGATCCGGACCGCCCGGCGACCCTGAGCCCGCAGATCCTCACCGGTCTGCTGCGCCAGGAGCTGGGCTACGACGGCCTGATCGTCACGGACGCCGTGGAGATGGACGCCATCGCCGGTGCGTACGGCATCGAGCGCGGGTCCGTCCTCGCCCTCGCGGCGGGCGCCGACGCCATCTGTGTGGGCGGCGGCCTGGCCGACGAGGAGACGGTGCTGCGGCTGCGCGACGCCCTCGTCGCGGCCGTGCGCAGCGGGGAACTGACCGAGGAGCGGCTCGCCGACGCGGCCGCCCGTGTACGAGCCCTGGCGTCCTGGACGCAGAGGGCTCGGGGGGACATCCGGGAGTCGGGCGCGGCAGTGCAGGAGGGGACCGCGCCCGGCACCGGAGTCAGCTCCGACATCGGTCTGATAGCCGCCCGCCGCGCGGTCCGGGTGACCGGCTCCGGCGACCGGCTGACCGAGGCGGCGTACGTGGCCTCGTTCGGCGCGGAGGCGAACATCGCGGTCGGCGACGAGACCCCGTGGGGCATCGCCGCCGAGCTGGAGCGGATCCTGCCCGGCACCGGCACGGACACCTACACCGAGGGGGCCACCGCCCCGGCGGACGCGATCCTGGCGGCGGCGGGGGAGCGGCGCATCGTCGCCGTGGTCCGCGACGAGCACCGGCACGCCTGGATGGGCGCTGCGCTCGACGCCCTGCTGGCGGCGCGCCCGGACACGATCGTGGTCGAGATGGGCCTGCCCCAGTCGACCCCGAGGGGATCGCTGTACCTGGCCACCCACGGCGCGGCGAGGGTCTGCGGCGTAGCAGCAGCAGAATCCCTCACCGACACGAAGTCCTGAGAGCAACGACTCCAACGCGGTCGGGCCGACATCAAGTCGGCCCGACCAAAATCAAGCCCGTCCGGCCACTTCAAGCCTGTCCGGCCACTTCAAGCCGGTCCGGCGATTGAGGACAAGGCCCTGAGCTCTGGGGGCCCGGGCTCACATCCCCGGGAGGGCCAAAAGCAAGCCCGTCCGGCCACTTCAAGCCCGTCCGGCGATTGAGGACGAAACCGGGGGCCCGGGGGCCCGCGCCCGACCCTCGGGCCGGGCCGAAATCAAGCCCGTCCGGCGATTGAGGACAAGGCCTCCCGCCGGGCGGCCCGCACCACACGGCAAAGGGCCGGGACACCACAACGGCGTCCCGGCCCTGAGCCCTACAGGAACACGGAATCAAGGGGCGAGGGCCGAGGCCCTACAGCCCCTGCCACCCCGGCTTCGCCGCATACGTGGCCCGAAAGTAGTCCGCCAACTTGAGCTTCGACGCCGCAGCCTCGTCCACCACCACCGTCGCATGCGGATGCAGCTGAAGCGCCGACGCCGGCACGATCGAGGCGACCGGCCCCTCCACGGTCTGGGCCACCGCCTCCGCCTTGCCCTCACCGGTGGCCAGCAGAATCGGGTGCCGGGCATCCAGGATCGTCCCGATGCCCTGCGTGATCACGTGGTGCGGCACCTGCTCGATGTCGTCGTCGAAGAAACGCGCGTTGTCGACCCGGGTCTGCTCGGTCAGCGTCTTGATCCGGGTGCGCGAGGCGAGCGAGGAGCACGGCTCGTTGAAGCCGATGTGCCCGTCCGTGCCGATGCCCAGCAGCTGGAGGTCGACGCCTCCCGCCTCCGCCAGCGCCCGGTCGTACGCCTCGCACGCCGCCTGGACGTCCTCGGCCGAGCCGTCGGGGCCCATGAAGGAGGCCTCGGAGAGGCCGAGCGGCTCGACGACCTCGCGCAGCACCACGGAGCGGTACGACTCCGGGTGGCCCGCGGGCAGCCCGACGTACTCGTCGAGCTGGCAGATCCGGGCGCGCGAGGCGTCGACCGCGCCGGAGGCGACCTTCGAGGCGAGCGCGCGGTAGATGGGCAGGGGGGTCGAGCCGGTGGCAACGCCGAGCAGGGCGTCGGGCTTGCGGGCGAGCAGTGCGGCGATGGCCTCCGCGATCAGTTCGCCGCCTGCCGCGGCGTCCGGGACGATGACAACTTCCACGCTGTGCCTGCCGATCTGACTAGGGGAGGAGGTGGTATAGACCAATCAAACTCCAATTTAGCAGAATCGGGCAGCTGTGCGGTGGTCAGTCCGCGCATCGGCGGCCCGCCTCCCCGCCCGCCCCGGCCCGCTGGCGGCCCGTGGAATTGCCTGGTCGACTTGTCCGGTACGGCGACACCGCAGCCGACAGCGCAGGGAGGCCCCCACATGTCCGCCACCCCTCCGGCCGGCCGGAGCGGCCAGGGCGACGAGCCCGGCCGCATCATGTCCGGCGAGATGGCCGAGCAGCCCGCGATGCTGCGGCGCATCCTCGAACAGGGCGCGCCCCGCATCCAGGAGGTCGCCGCCGAGATCGCCGCCCGGAAGCCCCGGTTCGTGCTGCTCACCGCGCGGGGTACGTCGGACAACGCCGCCCTGTACGCGAAGTACCTGCTGGAGATCCGCCTGGGCCTGCCCTGCGGCCTCGCCTCGATGTCCACCACGACGGCCTACGGCGCCCGGCCGGACCTGCGGGACGTCCTGGTCGTCACCGTCAGCCAGTCGGGCGGCTCACCGGACCTGGTGGCCTCCACGCGGGCCGCCCGGGAGGCCGGGGCCGTCACCCTCGCTGTCACCAACAACCCGGACTCCGCGCTCGCGGCGGTGTCCGAATACCACATCGACATCCTGGCCGGTCCGGAGAAGGCGCTCCCGGCCACCAAGACGTACACCGCCTCCCTGCTCTCCCTGTACCTCTTCGTGGAGGGCCTGGCCGGCAACGACGGCACGGCGGCCGCCGCGGGCCTGCCCGACCTCGCGGGCGCGATCCTGGGCCGCCGGGCCGAGGTCAAGGCGCTGGCCTCCCGCTACCGCTTCGCCGGCCGCATGGTGATCACCTCGCGCGGCTACGGCTACCCCACGGCCAAGGAAGCGGCCCTCAAGCTCATGGAGACCAGCTACATCCCCGCCCTCTCCTACTCCGGGGCGGATCTGCTGCACGGCCCGCTGGCGATGGTCGACAACGTCTCCCCGGTGATCGCCGTGGTCACCGACGGCCGGGGCGGCGAGGCCCTCCAGCCGGTCCTGGACCGGCTGCGCGGCCGCGGCGCCGACCTCTTCGTGGTCGGCCCCAAGGTCCAGGTGGAGGCGGCGTCGGCCGGCTTCTCGCTGCCCACGGCGGGCGTTCCGGAGGAGTTGCAGCCGATCCTGGAGATCCTGCCGCTGCAGATGCTGGCGTACGAGGTGACGATCGCCCGGGGCCAGGACCCGGACGCGCCCCGCGCCCTGGCCAAGGTCACCGAGACCCGCTGACAACAGCGGACCGGCCCCCGAAACACCCGCGGGCCGCGGCGCCAGGACAGGACCCTCAGCCCGCCCGGCACCGCAGCCCGGAGATACCTGGCCGGCGGTGTGCGGTGCCTCCGGCCACTTGAGGCACCGGCGCGGTCAGGGCAGAGAGCGTCGGGTGCCTCGGTCCACTCTCCTGTGCGGGGAGAGCGGAGGTCTTGAAGAACATTGTGGACTAGACCAATACGCGTGTCCATCCGTGTGCACCACATTCTCGGGCCGACCGCCGAGCCTGTCCATCGTTGTACCCCACTGCACGGCTCATCCGCCCCAGCGGTTCGAACGCCTTCGGTAACCCCAGGTACGCTCCACCCGTGCCCTCCATGAACGACCTCGTCCGCCAGCACACCGCTCTGAGCGACACCGACCTCGAGTGGCTCCATCTGCTGGTCTCGGAGTGGCAGCTGCTCTCCGACCTGTCCTTCGCCGACCTCGTGCTGTGGGTGCCCACCCGCGACGGCACGCGGTACGTCTCCGTCGCCCAGATGCGCCCCAACACCGGGCCCACCTCCTACCAGGACGACATGGTCGGCCACCTCGTGCCGCGCGGCCGCCGCCCGCTGCTGGACGCGGCCCTGGACGAGGGCCGGATCGTGCGCGAGGGAGACCCGGAGTGGCGCGAGGAGGTGCCCGTACGGGTCGAGTCCATCCCCGTACGCCGTGAGGGCCGGGTGCTCGGCGTCATCGCCCGCAACACCAACCTGCTCACCGTGCGCACCCCTTCCCGGCTGGAGCTCACCTACCTCCAGTCCGCCTCCGACCTGGCCCAGATGATCGCCGCCGGGTCCTTCCCCTTCCCCGGCCAGCAGGTCGACATGGACGCCTCCCCGCGCGTGGGCGACGGCCTGATCCGGCTCGACGCCGACGGGATCGTGCAGTACGCCAGCCCCAACGGCCTCTCCGCCTACCACCGTCTCGGCCTCGCCTCCGACCTGGTCGGCCACCACCTCGGGACCACCACCGCCGAACTGGCCCCGTCGCGGGGGCCGGTGGACGAAGCCCTGGTCAAGGTCGCCAGCGGTTACGCGCCCCGCGAGTTCGAGGTGGAGTGCGCGGGCGGGGTGATCCAGCTGCGGGCCATCCCGCTCAAGCCCAAGGGCGTCCGCATCGGCTCCCTGGTCCTCCTCCGGGACGTCACCGAACTGCGCCGCCGCGAGCGCGAGTTGATCACCAAGGACGCGACCATCCGGGAGATCCACCACCGGGTGAAGAACAACCTCCAGACGGTGGCCGCCCTGTTGCGCCTCCAGTCCCGCCGGATGGACTCCGAGCAGGGCCGCGAGGCCCTCAACGAGGCGGTCCGGCGCGTCGGTTCGATCGCCATCGTCCATGAGACGCTTTCCCAGAATCTGGACGAGCGGGTCGAGTTCGACGAGATCGCCGACCGGGTCATCGCGATGGTGTCGGAGATCTCCCCGGGCAAGGTGACCTGTCGGCGCACCGGACGCTTCGGCATCCTCGACGCCGAGGTCGCCACCCCGCTCTCCATGGTGCTGACCGAGGTGCTGCAGAACGCCCTGGAGCACGCCTTCGCCGTGGCCGACCACGGGACGGTCGAGGTCTCCGCCGTGCGCGGCGGATCGCCCACCGAGGGGCGGCTGCTGATCACCGTCACCGACGACGGGCGCGGCCTGCCCGAGGGATTCGACCCGAAGCAGGCCGGCAACCTCGGGCTCCAGATCGTACGGACACTGGTGGAGGGGGAGTTGGGCGGCACGTTCGGCATGGTCCCGGCCCCCGAGCGCGGCACCCAGGTGGTGCTGGACCTCCCGGTGCAAGGTCTCAAGTAACCGAGCGCACACAGCGGAGCGGGGCCCGGCCCGGGGTACCGGCCGGGCCCCCGCCGGGGGGCGGACCGTTGGTTGGGCCTCGGGGGTGGGCGGCCGGGGCCGCGCAGGCGGGGGGGGGCGGGCG
>NZ_JBHXJG010000302.1:0-7884 GCF_042723425.1 Streptomyces sp. NPDC058375
CACCCCACCTACAAGTCACGACCCGTTGTCCCGCGCCGCGGCCCCCCACACCGCGGGAGCCGCGGGCCCTCGCCCGTACCCAAACGCTTCTCAAGGGCAGCAACGGCATCGGAACGGTCCGCCGGACCGTCCTCCCCGGCGGTCTGCGGATCGTCACCGAGACCCTGCCCTCCGTCCGGTCCGCCACCTTCGGCATCTGGGCGAACGTCGGCTCCCGCGACGAGACGCCCACCCTGAACGGCGCGACCCACTACCTCGAACACCTCCTCTTCAAGGGCACCGCCCAGCGCACCGCCCTCGACATCTCCTCCGCGATCGACGCGGTCGGCGGCGAGATGAACGCCTTCACGGCGAAGGAGTACACCTGCTACTACGCGCGGGTCCTGGACACCGACCTGCCGCTGGCCATCGACGTGGTCTGCGACATGCTGACCGGCTCGCTGATCGCCCCCGAGGACGTCGACGCCGAGCGCGGCGTCATCCTTGAGGAGATCGCGATGACCGAGGACGACCCGGGCGACTGCGTGCACGACCTGTTCGCGCACACCATGCTCGGCGACACCCCCCTCGGCCGCCCCGTCCTCGGCACCGTCGACACGATCAACGCGCTGAACCGCGGCCAGATCGCCCGCTTCTACAGGAAGCACTACGACCCCACGCACCTGGTCGTCGCCGCCGCGGGCAACGTCGACCACGCCACGGTCGTACGCCAGGTCCGCCGCGCCTTCGAGAAGGCCGGCGCCCTCTCCCGTACGGACGCGGTGCCCATGGCGCCCCGCGAGGGCTCCCGTACGCTGCGCGCCGCAGGCAAGGTCGAGCTGCTGAACCGCAAGACCGAGCAGGCCCATGTGGTCCTCGGCATGCCCGGCCTCGCCCGCACCGACGACCGCCGCTGGGCCCTCGGCGTCCTCAACACGGCCCTCGGCGGCGGTATGAGTTCGCGCCTCTTCCAGGAGGTACGGGAAAAGCGCGGCCTGGCCTACAGCGTGTACTCGTACACCTCGGGCTTCGCCGACTGCGGCCTCTTCGGCGTGTACGCGGGCTGCCGCCCGAGCCAGGTCCACGACGTCCTGAAGATCTGCCGCGACGAGCTGGACCGGGTCGCCACGCACGGCCTGGACGACGACGAGATCGCCCGCGCCGTCGGCCAGCTCTCCGGGTCCACGGTCCTCGGCCTGGAGGACACCGGCGCGCTGATGAACCGTATCGGCAAGAGCGAGCTGTGCTGGGGCGAGCAGATGTCGGTCGACGACATGCTCGCGCGCATCGCGGAGGTCACCCCCGACGACGTACGGGAGGTGGCGGGCGAACTCCTCACCCACCGCCCCTCGCTCTCGGTCATCGGCCCGCTCAAGGACAAGCAGGCGGACCGCCTCCACGAAGCGGTTTCCTAATCCCTTAATCCCTCAAGGAATCAAGATGAGCAAGCTGCGCGTAGCCGTTCTCGGGGCTCAGGGCCGTATCGGCTCCGAGGCCGTACGAGCCGTCGAGGCCGCCGACGACCTGGAGCTGGTGGCGGCCCTGGGCCGGGGCGACAGGCTGGAGACCCTCGCCGAGGCGGGCGCCCAGGTCGCCGTCGAGCTGACCACCCCCGCATCGGTGATGGGCAACCTCGACTTCTGCGTCCGGCACGGCATCCACGCCGTCGTCGGCACCACGGGCTGGACCGACGAACGGCTCGCGCAGCTGACCGCCTGGCTGGACAACTCTCCGGAGACCGGGGTCCTCATCGCCCCGAACTTCTCCATCGGCGCGGTCCTGACCATGAAGTTCGCGGAGCAGGCCGCCGGCTACTTCGAGTCCGTCGAGGTCGTCGAGCTGCACCACCCGAACAAGGTCGACGCCCCCTCAGGCACCGCGACGCGCACCGCCCAGCTCATCGCGGCGGCCCGCGCCAAGGCCGGCATCGCACCCCAGCCGGACGCCACCACCACCGCCCTGGACGGCGCGCGCGGCGCGGACGTCGACGGCGTCCCGGTCCACGCGATCCGCCTCCGCGGCCTGCTGGCCCACCAGGAAGTGCTGCTCGGCGGCGAGGGCGAGACCCTCACCATCCGCCACGACTCCCTCCACCACAGCAGCTTCATGCCGGGCATCCTGCTCGGCGTCCGCCGCGTGGTGACCACTCCCGGCCTCACGTTCGGCCTGGAACACTTCCTCGACCTGAACTGACTGAGCCCCCCATGCGCGCAAAGATCACCTACTTCACCACGGCAGCCGTCCTGGTCTTCTACTTCGTCCTGGTCGGCGGCCGCGGCCTGATGCTCATCAGGCACGGCACGCTGCTCACGGTCACGTTCGGCGTCGCCGTGCTGATCCTGCCGGTGATCGGCGTCTGGTTCCTCTGGAAGAACACCCAGTTCGTCCGCCGCGCCAACGCGCTGGCGGCCGAGCTGGACGCGGAGGGCGGCCTCCCGGTCGACGACCTGGCCCGCACCCCGTCCGGCCGCATCGACCGGGACGCCGCCGACGCGGCCTTCACCAAGCGCCGCGAGGAGACCGAGGACGCCCCGGACGACTGGCGCACCTGGTTCAGGCTGGCGGTCGCCTACCAGGACGCGAGGGACACCCCCAGGGCCCGCAAGGCGATGCAGAGGGCGATCGCCCTGCACCGTTCCAGTCCGTCGGCACCCCCACCCCCGGCCGCACCCTCCAGCGAGCCCGCACCTTCGGCTTCGCCGAGCGAGCCCGCACCTTCCAGCCCGGCCGCACCCTCCAGCCCGTCCGGCGATTGAGGACATCTTTCACGCCGTACGCAGATGATCCCGGCACCCCCACGGGTACCGGGCTCACTCACGTACAGACGGCGAAAACCAACGGCTCACCCGAGCCGATACTCATCCGCCCAGGCCTCCACCCCATCCGTGGCCCGCTCGAACGCCTCCTCGCGCCCGAGGAAGTCCGCGTTGTGGTCGGTGGCCAGCGGCGGCAGCGTCTCACCGCTCCTCCGGACCACGACGAGCGCCTGGCCCTGGACCGTACGGGGAAAGCCCATCCACTTCACGGGCTGCTGGACCGTACGAACCGCCGACGTACCGCTCCACGCCACCGTGGTGGTCCGGAAGAAGCCGACGCGCCGCACACCATGGCGGCTGACCCACGCGCCGACCCGCAGCAGCCGCAGGGCGGCGGCGATCACCGCACCGGCCAGAGCCAGACACACGGTGGCGCCCGAGGGCGCTCCGGCCACTCCGATGATCATGGCCGCGAGCAGAACGAACGAGGCCAGCAACAACAGGGTGGCCGCCGCCGCGACCCGCCACGGACCGGGGCGGTAGGGCCGCCGCCAGCTGTCATGGTCGTCGAACGGCAGCGCAACGTCCTCCGCGCTCGCGTCGAATGCGCGGTCGGCCGTCAGAAAGGGCAGGGGCACGACTCATCCTCACTCACAAGCACGCTCGATTGCTGTGCCCGGTGAGGCTACCGAGACCGCCCCCGGCCCGACCACCCCAGGGGGTCCGTACGAGTCAGCGGCCTACGGCTCAGCGGCCCTGCGAAGCGGTGGACTGCTTGCCGTGCTCAGCGGGCTGTCCGGAGTCGAGCGCCGGCAGACCGAGCAGCAGCGAGCCGGCGAGACCGGCGACGAGGGTCAGCCCGACGAGCGATCGCCCCAGCAGTTCGGGAACGGTGGCGCGGGCGGCGGGCGGGGGAGTGACATTACTGCGGAACCGGTCGGACTCCGCGACGAACGAGAACGGGACGGCTTCACGCCGGCGGAACATGAGGAAACTCTCCTTGATCTGCATGACGGGTGCTGCTATTGAGTCAGACGTACGACAGCCCGAATCGGTGCCCGAATCGCCGTACTTGTTGGGGGAACTCCACGAACGGCTGCCCGAGACAGCCGCGTACATGCACGGTCCGCCGGCCCGTAAAGTGGTCGCCGCCCGAGCGAAGCCCCTGGAAGGACCCCCGTCGGTGACCGACACCCCCGAACCCGCAAAGCCCCACTTCCGCAGTGATGTCACCGTCGAGCTGGTGAAGAGCGACGCGCGCGACGCGGACGTGCTGTTCGCCGCCCGGGTCTCCACCGCCGGCGAGCAGTCGCTCGAAGAGGTCACCAAGGACCCCGAGCGCTCCAAGGGGCTCATCAACTACCTCATGCGGGACCGGCACGGCAGCCCGTTCGAGCACAACTCGATGACCTTCTTCATCAGCGCCCCGATCTTCGTGTTCCGCGAGTTCATGCGGCACCGCGTCGGCTGGTCCTACAACGAGGAATCGGGCCGCTACAGGGAGCTGGAGCCGGTCTTCTACGTCCCCGGAACCTCCCGCAAGCTGGTCCAGCAGGGCCGCCCCGGCAAGTACGTGTTCGTCGAGGGCACCGAGGAGCAGTACGACGTCACGACCCGTGCCATGGAGGAGTCCTACCGGGCCTCCTACGAGGCGTACCAGGAGATGCTGGCGAAGGGCGTGGCCCGCGAGGTCGCCCGCGCGGTGCTTCCCGTCGGCCTCTTCTCCTCGATGTACGCCACCTGCAACGCACGCTCCCTGATGCACTTCCTCGGCCTGCGCACCCAGCACGAGCTGGCGAAGGTCCCGTCCTTCCCGCAGCGCGAGATCGAGATGGTCGGCGAGCAGATGGAAGCCCACTGGGAGCGGCTCATGCCGCTCACTCATGCGGCCTTCAACAAAAATGGACGGGTAGCCCCGTAGGCGGTGTCCGTATTGCGGCGTTTCGAGAAGTTCATCTAGGCTGATCAAACGGACCCGGCACTGCTTGAACCCCCGAGCAGGCAGTGCCGGGCTCCTCTTCCCCGTCCCCCCGAGGGCACCCCGCGCGCTGAGCAGCGAGTAGCGTGTTACCCATGGCTCCGATCTCCACTCCGCAGACCCCCTTCGGGCGGGTCCTCACCGCTATGGTCACGCCCTTCACGGCGGACGGCGCTCTCGATCTCGACGGCGCCCAGCGGCTCGCCGCCCACCTGGTGGACGCAGGCAATGACGGCCTGATCGTCAACGGCACCACCGGTGAGTCCCCGACCACCAGTGACACGGAGAAGGACCAGCTCGTACGGGCGGTGCTCGAAGCGGTCGGCGACCGTGCGCATGTCGTCGCCGGCATCGGCACCAACGACACCCGCCACAGCGTCGAGCTCGCCCGGACGGCCGAGCGCACCGGCGCCCACGGCCTGCTGGCCGTCACGCCGTACTACAACAAGCCGCCGCAGGAGGGCCTGCTCCGGCACTTCACGGCCATCGCCGACTCCACCGGCCTGCCCGTGATGCTGTACGACATCCCCGGCCGCAGCGGGGTGCCGATCGACACGGAGACCCTCGTCCGGCTGGCCGACCACCCGCGGATCGTCGCGAACAAGGACGCCAAGGGCGACCTGGGCCGCGCCAGCTGGGCCATCGCCGAATCCGGCCTCGCTTGGTACTCCGGCGACGACATGCTCAACCTGCCGCTCCTCTCGGTCGGCGCGGTCGGCTTCGTCTCCGTCGTCGGCCACGTGGTCTCCCCCGACCTGCGGGCCCTGATCGAGGCGCACCTGAGCGGCGACGTCCAGAAGGCCACCGAGATCCACCAGAAGCTGCTCCCGGTCTTCACCGGCATGTTCCGCACCCAGGGCGTCATCACCACGAAGGCCGCCCTGACCCTTCAGGGCCTCCCGGCCGGACCGCTGCGCCTGCCCCTGGTGGAGCTCAGCGCCCAGGAGACGGCCCAGCTCAAGATCGATCTTGCCGCCGGCGGGGTACAGCTCTGAACACAGACTTCACAACTGAACACGCGAGGCGACTCGCATCGAACACCACCCAAGACAACAGCAAGTGCACGAATGACATGCGCGCCACGTGCCTCAGCGGTACGTGGCGTGCGTGGTAAGGAGAGTCTTTTGAGTCATCCGCACCCTGAACTCGGTACCGCGCCGAAGCTCCCGAAGGGCGCCCTGCGGGTCACCCCGCTCGGCGGCCTGGGCGAGATCGGCCGCAACATGACGGTCTTCGAGTACGGCGGCCGCCTGCTCATCGTCGACTGCGGCGTCCTCTTCCCCGAGGAGGAGCAGCCGGGCATCGACCTGATCCTGCCGGACTTCACCACGATCCGGGACCGCCTGGACGACATCGAGGGCATCGTCCTCACGCACGGCCACGAGGACCACATCGGTGGTGTCCCGTACCTGCTGCGCCTGAAGCCGGACATCCCCCTCATCGGCTCGAAGCTGACCCTCGCGCTCATCGAGGCGAAGCTCCAGGAGCACCGCATCCGCCCCTACACCCTTGAGGTGCAGGAAGGGCAGCGGGAGCGCATCGGCGTCTTCGACTGCGAGTTCATCGCGGTCAACCACTCGATCCCGGACGCGCTGGCCGTCGCCATCCGCACCCCTGCGGGCATGGCCGTGGCCACCGGTGACTTCAAGATGGACCAGCTCCCGTTGGACGGCCGTCTCACCGACCTGCACGCGTTCGCACGCCTCAGCGAGGAGGGCATCGACCTCCTCCTCTCCGACTCCACGAACGCCGAGGTCCCCGGCTTCGTGCCGCCGGAGCGGGACATCTCCAACGTCCTGCGCACGGTCTTCGCGAACGCCCAGAAGCGGATCATCGTGGCGAGCTTCGCCAGCCATGTGCACCGCATCCAGCAGATCCTGGACGCCGCCCATGAGTACGGCCGCCGGGTCGCCTTCGTCGGCCGTTCGATGGTCCGCAACATGGGTATCGCCCGCGACCTGGGCTATCTGAAGGTCCCTGCCGGACTGGTCGTGGACGTCAAGACCCTCGACGACCTCCCGGACGACGAGGTCGTGCTGGTCTGCACGGGTTCGCAGGGCGAGCCGATGGCGGCCCTCTCCCGAATGGCCAACCGCGACCACCAGATCCGGATCGTTCCCGGCGACACGGTGATCCTGGCGTCGTCCCTCATCCCCGGCAACGAGAACGCGGTCTACCGCGTGATCAACGGTCTGACCCGCTGGGGCGCCAACGTCGTCCACAAGGGCAACGCCAAGGTCCACGTCTCGGGCCACGCCTCGGCCGGCGAGCTGCTGTACTTCTACAACATCTGCAAGCCGAAGAACCTGATGCCGGTCCACGGCGAATGGCGCCACCTGCGGGCCAACGCCGAGCTGGGCGCGCTCACCGGCGTGCCGAAGGACCACATCGTCATCGCCGAGGACGGCGTGGTCGTCGACCTCATCGACGGCAAGGCCAAGATCGTCGGCAAGGTCCAGGCCGGTTACGTCTACGTCGACGGCCTCTCCGTCGGCGACGTCACCGAGACCTCCCTCAAGGACCGCCGCATCCTCGGTGACGAGGGCATCATCTCGGTGTTCATCGTGGTCGACAGCTCCTCCGGCAAGATCGTGGGCGGCCCCCATATCCAGGCCCGGGGCTCCGGCATCGACGACAACGCCTTCGTCGGCGTGACCCCGAAGATCCAGGAAGCCCTGGACAAGTCGGCGCAGGACGGCGTGATGGAGCCCCACCAGCTCCAGCAGATGGTCCGGCGCGTCGTCGGCAAGTGGGTGTCCGACACCTACCGCCGGCGCCCGATGATCCTTCCGGTCGTCGTCGAGGTCTGACCCCTCACGACCGCCTGACCTGGAGCGGGGCCCCCGATTTGCATCGGGGCGCCCCGCTCCAGTACGTTTACGTCTCCGCCTGAACGGGAAGCACCGCGCGCACTCGTGTGCCTGGATCACCCCGAACCGGGCGGGAATTCCGACTCAGAATCTCTGATAAAGTCGGATCCGCCGAAAGGCGAGGCCACTCCACAGGCCACCGGAAATCGAATTCGGACCGGAAACGGAACGAAAAGAGTCTGGTAAAGTCGGAAGCGCTGGAAAGAGAAAACGCGAAAGCGAAGAACCTGGAAAGCGAAACTGCACGGCCCGCTTCGACCGGGAGTCAGACACTGGAAAGCGTCTGATAGAGTCGGAAACG
>NZ_JBHXJG010000303.1:0-7837 GCF_042723425.1 Streptomyces sp. NPDC058375
GGTTCTACTCTGGACCGGACAACCGGCACGAAACGGGGACGTGTCCCCATCGGGAGTGAACAGATGGATCACAGCGGGCACGGCATGAACATGGATCTGCCGCCGTTCACGCTGGGGCGGGGACTGGAGCTCTCCCCCGACCCGTTCTTCCTGACCGGCTGCGTCCTGGCGCTCGCCCTGTACGGGTACGGCGTGGTGCGGCTGCGTCGGCGCGGTGACGGCTGGCCGGTGAACCGGATCGTGTTCTTCACCGTGGGTGTGCTGAGCATCGCGCTGGTGATGTGCACCAAGCTCAACGACTACGGCATGGTCATGTTCAGCGTGCACATGGTGCAGCACATGGTGATCAGCATGCTGTCGCCGATCCTGCTGCTGCTGGGCGCCCCGGTGACGCTGGCGCTGCGAGCGCTGCCGCCGGCCGGCCGGGGGCGGACCGGGCCGCGGGAGCTGCTGCTGAAGCTGCTGCACAGCCGGTACATGAAGATCATCTCGCACCCGGTGTTCACCATCCCGCTGTTCATCGCGAGCCTGTACGCGCTGTACTTCACGCCGATCTTCGACTTCCTGATGAGCTCCAAGCCGGGCCACATCGGGATGATGGTGCACTTCCTCGCCGTCGGGCTGGTCTTCTTCTGGCCGATCATGGGCGTGGACCCCGGCCCGCACCGGCCCGGCTACCTGATGCGGATGCTGGAGCTGTTCGCCGGGATGCCGTTCCACGCGTTCTTCGGGATCGCGCTCATGATGGCGTCGACGCCGATGGTGGAGACGTACCAGAACCCGCCCGCCTCGCTCGGCATCGACGCCCTCAGCGACCAGAACTGGGCGGGCGGCATCGCGTGGGCGTTCAGCGAGATCCCCTCCGTGCTGGTGCTGATCGCGCTGGTCTACCAGTGGTACCACTCCGAGCAGCGCGTCGCCCGGCGCACGGACCGGGCCGCGGACCGCGACGGTGACAAGGAGCTGGCGGCCTACAACGCGTATCTCGCGTCTTTGCAGGCGCGCGGACAGTAGCGCGGAGGGCGCATACGGGGTGACCATGGGGACAACGGCCGCGCGGCCGACGAGGAGCGTGCGCGCATGTCCGGATCGACGAAGACCATGGGATACATGACCGTCGGGGCGCTGGTCGCGGTGACCGCGTACACGGTGGCGCTGGGAAGCAGCGGCTGGCTCTGGTTCGGCTGGATCGTGCTGGGACTGTGCACTCTGGGCATGCTGGCCACCCAGGACACCTGAGCGTCACGGCGGGTGACCACGCCTGACGGGCCCGGAGGCGGGTACGAGCCGGGAGATCGGTTCGCTACGGTCGCACGGTGGTGCCGGGGCCCCACACGGCGGGGCCCCGGCACGATCATGCCCTGGTAGTACGCAGTCCTGAGTCGGCCCGGCAGAGCGAGGTGCACCCGCAAGGTGTTTTATTACGTCCTGAAGTATGTCGTTCTGGGGCCCGTGCTGCGGCTTCTGTTCCGGCCCCGGATCGAGGGCCTGGAAAACATTCCTACGGGCGGCGCGGCGATCGTCGCGGGCAACCATCTCTCCTTCTCCGACCATTTCCTGATGCCCGCCATCATCAAGCGCCGCATCACGTTCCTGGCGAAGGCCGAATACTTCACGGGCCCGGGGATCAAGGGCCGGCTCACGGCCGCCTTCTTCCGCAGCGCGGGCCAGATCCCGGTGGACCGGTCGGGCAAGGACGCCGGGCAGGCCGCCATCCGCGAGGGGCTCGGCGTACTGAACAAGGGCGAACTGCTGGGGATCTATCCGGAGGGCACCCGCTCGCACGACGGCCGGCTCTACAAGGGCAAGGTCGGGGTCGCGGTCATGGCGATCACCGCGAAGGTGCCGGTGATCCCCTGCGCGATGGTCGGCACCTTCGAGATCCAGCCGCCCGGCCAGGTCGTCCCGAAGATCAAGCGGGTCGCGATCCGCTTCGGCGAACCGCTCGACTTCTCCCGCTACGCGGGCATGGAGAACCAGAAGGCCGCGATCCGGGCGGTGACGGACGAGATCATGTACGCGATCCTCGAACTCTCCGGCCAGGAGTACGTGGACGAGTACGCGGCCAAGGTGAAGGCGGCCGAGCAGGAGGCCGCGCCGCCGAGGAAGTTCCCGAAGCTGCGACGCTGAGCGCGAATTCGCCACCGGCAGAGCGCCCTCGTCCGGGCGGGCCGGCTCCCCTAGCCTCGGGCTCATGAGCAATGGACACGCATGGGTGCTGGGAGCGACGGGCCAGATCGGGCGGGCCGCGGTCCGCGCACTGGCCGCCGACGGCTGGGAGGTCACCGCGGCCTCGCGCGGCGGTGGCCGGGACGAGGGGTGGGACGCCGGTGTCCGGGCAGTGGCACTCGACCGGGACGAGAAGGGGGCGCTGGAGAAGGCGCTGGGCGACGGCTGTGACGTGCTGGTCGACATGGTGGCGTTCGACGGCGCGCACGCCCGGCAGTTGACCGGGCTGGCCGGCCGGATCGGCTCCGCCGTCGTGATCTCCAGCGGTGCGGTGTACGAGGACGAGCGGGGTCGCAGTTTCGACACCCAGGCCGAGCCGGACGGCTTCCCGCGCTATCCGGTACCGCTGCCGGAGAGCCAGGCGACGGTGGCGCCGGGGGACGCCACGTACGGGACGCGGAAGGTCCTGCTGGAGCGGGAGTTGCTGGCGGCGGGCGAGGCGCTGCCGGTGACGGTGCTGCGCGCGGGCGCGGTCCACGGCCCGTACTGCCGCACACCGCGCGAGCTGTACGTCGTGAAGCGGCTGCTGGACGGGCGGCGGCGCCGGGTCCTCGCATACGGCGGGGAGAGCCGCTTCCACCCGCTCCATGTCTCCAACGCTGCGGAGCTGATCCGCCTGGCCGCCGGGAAGCCGGGTTCGCGCGTGCTGAACGCGGCGGACCCCGAGGCGCCCACGGTCGCGGAGATCGCGTCGGCGATCGACGCGGTGCTCGGGCGGGATACGGAGACGGTACTGATCGACGGCCCGGCGCCCGAGGGGCATGTGGGCGAGACCCCGTGGAGCGGCGCGCACCCGGTGGTCTACGACATGACGGCCGCCGGGGCGCAGCTCGGCTACCGGCCGGTGACGGGGTATGTGGAGTCGCTGCCGGAGACGGTCGAGGGGCTGGCCGGGGAGCTGACGGGGCGTGACTGGCGGGAGGCGTTTCCGAAGATGCTCAAGAACTACGGCGAGGGTCTCTTCGACTATGCGGCGGAGGACGCCTGGCTGGTGGCGTACGACCGGGACCGCCGCTGAGCGACCCCGGCCGTACGCCTGATGGACGTCCTACGGCTTCGGCGTGGCGTGCGGGGTGCACGTCACGTCGCGCCGGTCGGTCTTCCCGGTGAGCAGGTAGGTGTCCACCCGCTCGTTGATGCAGGGGTTGACCAGCCCGGTGACGCCGTGGGATCCGGCGTCCTTCTCGGTGATGAGCCGCGAGCCCTTGAACCGCTTGTGCAGTTCGACCGCGCCCGCGTACGGGGTGGCGGCGTCGCGGGTGGACTGCACGATGAGGACCGGCGGCAGACCCTTGCGGGTCTTCACGTCCAGCGGGGTCTGTTGCTTGGCGGGCCAGGTGGCGCAGGGCAGGTTCATCCAGGCGTTGGCCCACGTCATGAACGGGTACTTCTCGTGCAGCCGGGTGTTGTCCCGGTCCCAGGTGCGCCAGTCCGTGGGCCACTGGGCGTCGGCGCACTCGACGGCGCTGTAGACCGCGTTGCCGTTCTCGGAGGCCGCGTTGCCCGCGAGGTCGCTCATGTCGGGGGCGGCGGCGTCGACCAGCGCCTGGGTGTCACCGGCCCGGTAGGCACTCCAGGTCTTGGCGGTGGGGGCCCAGGCGGAGTCGTAGTACGGCGCGCCCTGGAAGAAGGAGATCAGCTCGGCGGGCCCGACCACACCCCCGATGGGCTCCTTCTTGGCGGCGGCCCGCAGCTCCAGCCAGGCCTTCTCGACCTTCTGCGGGGTGTCGCCGATGCCGTAGACGGAATCGTGCTCGGCGACCCACGCCTTCCAGTCGTCCCAGCGGGTCTGGAAGGCGATGTCCTGGTTGAGGTTCGCCCGGTACCAGATGTTCTTCCGCGACGGGTCGACGACGCTGTCGACGACCATGCGCCGGACGTGCGTCGGGAAGAGCGTGCCGTAGACGGCGCCCAGGTAGGTGCCGTAGGAGACGCCGATGAAGTTGAGTTTCTTCTCCCCGAGGGCGGCCCGGATGACGTCCAGGTCGCGTGCCGAGTCGGGCGTCGTCATGTGCGGCAGCATCGCGCCGCTGCGCTCGCCGCACCCTTCGGCGTACTCGCGGGCCAGCTTGCGCTGGGCGCGCTTGTCGGCGTCGCTGTCGGGGACCGGGTCGGCCTTGGGGGCCTTGACGAACTCCTGCGGGTCGACACAGGAGATCGGGGCCGAGTGGCCGACGCCGCGCGGGTCGAAGCCGACGAAGTCGTACGCCTGCGCGGTCTTCGTCCAGAGCGGGTTCTTGGCGGTGACCCTGGTCGGGAACCGCATCCCCGAACCGCCGGGCCCACCCGGGTTGTAGAGGAGCGCGCCCTGCCGCTCGCGCTTCGTGCCGGTACTGACGTGCCGGTCGACGGCGAGTTTGATCTTCTTGCCGTGCGGCTTGGCGTAGTCGAGCGGCACGGTGACCCAGCCGCACTGGATGGGGGCGGTCAGACCCCAGTCCTCCGGGCAGTCCTTCCAGTCGATCCCGCTCTTCGCGGCCCGCTGCGCGGCGACGGCGACGCCGCGCGCCTCCGCGTCGCCCCGCCCGTGCCGGCTGCTGTCGGCACCGGCGGCGGGTGCGGCCATCGCCCCGGCTATGAGCGTGCCCGCGACGAGAGCCCCGGCCGAGCCGAGCACTGTCGTACGTCTCACGTGCATCCCCCTTCATCCGATCCGCCGCCGAGGGGGCGGCGTGGTCATCGGTACGTCGCGGGGATCCTTTCG
Organism: Streptomyces sp. NPDC058375; assembly: GCF_042723425.1. Classification (NCBI taxonomy): domain Bacteria; kingdom Bacillati; phylum Actinomycetota; class Actinomycetes; order Kitasatosporales; family Streptomycetaceae; genus Streptomyces; species Streptomyces sp. NPDC058375. The sequence goes on from NZ_JBHXJG010000303.1 coordinate 4,934, forward strand.
CCTGCGGGGCACCTGGGGCCAGGGCGTACACCTGTTTCTTTACCGAACCCATAACCGGTGAAGGAAGTTCGCTGAGCGGACCCGGTCGGCGCCAGGAGATGCCTGTCGGACACCCCTGGGGATGCGGCCTCGGCGACGTGGTCGGTCGTCGAACCACACGACGAGGCGCACATGGCCGTCACCGTGCTGTGCCGCGAGTGTCTCCATGGCTTTCCAGACGGGTTGCCACTCGCCGGTATCGGTGACGGCGTCCCCGCGGCGAAGGGTGACTGATCGGTAGAGCGTGTCCCCGACGAGCCACTCACGCCCTTCCGGCCACTCCCGGTCTTCGCCTCGTTCGAGACCGACAGCCTCGGCGAACGCGGGACTCCAGGCGGACTTGCCCGTCATCCTGAGCCCGTTCGGAGTCCGGCGGTACTCGTGAAGCCTGCTGTCGGGCTTCTCCGCAGGCTCGTCCCAGTCGACCGTCTTCACCTGGGCCCACGTGATCCACGTGGTGCTGTGAAAACCGTCCGCGCCGTACCACTCACCCAGCCGCGCGAACCTGGCGCTCAGGGCGACCGAGGCGTCGGCGGGCAGGCCTCGGCCTGCGGCCAAAGGGCGGAAGTCGGCGTAGTCGCGGACCCCGAAGAGGCAGCCGAACGCATCGTAGTTGCGGGTGTCATTGAGGGAGCCCAGGCCGTGCGCGGTGTGCCAGGCCGTCCCCCCACCGTCCTCCGACGCCCGATACTCAAGACAGCCGCTGATGTCTGTGCCCACGCCGAATATTCTGCCGATGGCGTCAACTGGTTTCGTCCGCCTGCCCTCACGCCTTCAGCCCGTCCAGCAGTTCGCGCATCGCGTCGTCCAGGATTCCGCGCAGCCGGCGGGCGTCGGCGGCCACGGCGGTGACCAGGACCGCGGGGCCGGCCAGTGGGGTGAGGGCTGCGGTGGGGCCGAGGGGGCGGGCGGGGAGGGGGGCATCCTCGAAGGACGGGTCGGCGAGGAGGAGTTGGCCGACTGCCCGGTGGCCGGCGAGGACCGCGGGGCCGTCCCAGCCTCCGGGGGCGCCGGGGCCGTAGGCCAGTTGCTGGTCCAGGAGGGGGCGGCCCGCGCGGTGGACGGTGAGGCGGGTGGTGAGGGCGCCGGTGGGTTCGCCGTGGCGGCCGAGGATCTGTTCCTCGCGCAGCAGGAGGCGGGCGGTGCCGGCGAGTTGGACCCGGGTGGTCTGGTGCAGGCGGCTGCCGTGGGCGGAGACCAGTTGTTCGGGGAGCCAGTGCAGGGACGCCCTCTCCCCCACGCTCAGGTTCACCGTGTACGTGGACGGGTCGGCGTCCGGCCGTGGGCCCGGGAGGGCGACGGTGGCCGCCGCCGCGTCGACGGTGAGGCGTGCGCCGTCGGCGACCTTCGCCTCGATGGCGAGGCGGTCGCCGTTCAGCGGGGCGCTCATCGCGCCGACCACGGTGACCCGGGCGTACGCAGGCTGGGGGGAGCGGGTGCGGCGCAGGGCCAGCGGTCCGTCGCTCTCCAGGACGGGGAGCGCGCTCCCGCCCCGGCCGTCGGGCTCGGCGCGGAGCCGGGCCCGCGCGTGGACGCTCACGCGGTCCAGGCGGCGAGCTGGGCGCGCACCCAGTCGGCGACCGGTCCGACGCCCTCGGCCGAGGTCAGCGAGGTGAAGGCGACGGGGAGGTCGCCGCGCTGCTTCTTGGCGTCCAGGGCCATCCGCTCCAGGTCGGAGCCGACGTAGGGAGCGAGGTCGGTCTTGTTGATGACGAGGAGGTCGGCGGTGGTGACGCCGGGGCCGCCCTTGCGCGGGATGTCGTCGCCGCCCGCGACGTCGATGACGAAGATCTGCGCGTCGACCAGGCCCTTGGAGAAGGTGGCGGTGAGGTTGTCGCCGCCGGACTCGACGAGGATGAGGTCGAGCGGGCCGACCGCGTCCTCCAGGTCCTCGACCGCTTCGAGGTTGGCGGAGATGTCGTCGCGGATCGCCGTGTGCGGGCAGGCCCCGGTCTCGACGGCCTGGATCCGCTCGGGCGGCAGGACGGCGTTGTTCAGGAGGAAGTCGGCGTCCTCGCGGGTGTAGATGTCGTTGGTGACGACGGCGATGGAGAGCCGGTCGCGCAGTTCCCGGCAGAGGGCGGCGACGGTGGCTGTCTTGCCGGAGCCGACGGGGCCGCCGAGGCCGATGCGCAGGGCGCGCCGGGCGCCGTCGGGGCGGGCGGCGTCCGCGCTGACGGCGGCGGGGCCGTCGTGGGTGTGGCCGAGGTGCATGGGGACTCCCTGAGGTGGTCGAGCGGGTGGCTACGAGGCTGTGGTGCCGAGCGGGTGGCGACGAAGCTTTGGTGGCCGAGCGGGGGTTGCGAGGCTGTGGCGTGGTGGTCGAGCGGGTGGCGGGCGAGGCTTTGGCGGTCGAGCGGGTGGCTACGAGGCGAAGAGGCGGACCGGCCAGGCGGCGTGTGCCTCGGCGGTGATGTCGAGGAGCGGGGCCGAGGCGGCGGGCAGGGCGTCGATGCCCTGCCGGGCGGCCTCGGCGGCCAGTTCGGCGACCCGGTCCAGCTCGGGGGCGAGCCGGGCGAGGACGGCGGTGGCGTGGAAGGGGTCGAGGGAGAGGAGCCGGACGACGGCGGTGGCGGGGCCGCTGACGGTCTCGTACGCGACACAGTGCGCGGCGTCCTCGGGGGCGAGTCCCGCAGCCCGTGCGGTGAGGCCGAGGACGACGGGCTGGTGGGCGCCGCGTGGCCGGGCCCGGGCGAGCGCGTCCAGGCCCGGGCTCGGCCAGGTGGCGCGGGCGGCCCGCATCATCTGCCGGCCCAGTTTGCGGGCGGTGGCCCGCAGGGCGGGTGAGGGCGTCCGGGCGTCGGCGGCCTCGTCGAGGGCGAGCGGGTCGAGGCCGTGGGTCGCCGCCGCGGCGAGGGCGGCCGC
>NZ_JBHXJG010000304.1:0-7806 GCF_042723425.1 Streptomyces sp. NPDC058375
ACGGGCGCCCGGCTCAGCGCCTGCGGACGCGGTCGAGCAGGGAGCGGACGCCGCCGGACCCGGTGGCGCGGCCGCCGTCGTCCGGGCCGCCGTTCTTCGCGCTGCGCTTCCCCGCCGGGGCCGTGGCCGAGGGCTTCGTCAGCGCCGCCTGTCCGTCCTTGGTACGGGCGGGCGTCTTGCGGGTGCCTGTCCTGCCGGCGCCGGTCTTGTCGACGGCCGTCCTGCGGGTAGCCGTCTTGCCGGTGGCCGTCCTGCCGGTGGCCGTCTTGCCGGTGGCCGTCCTGCCGGTGCCCTTCTTCGGGCTCGGCTTCCGCTTCGGGGTGGGCTTCGGCTCGGCCGCCGGCTCTTCCTGCCGGTCGGAGGTGCCGGGAGCGTCGGCGTAGACGTAGTAGCGGTGGCTGATCCGGCGGCCCAGCAGGAAGTACCCGAGCAGCGCGCCCGTCGTGTTGAGGATGACGTCGTCGATGTCGAAGGCGCGCCCCTGGACCAGGGCCCCCTGGATCAACTCGACGACGGCCATGGCGACGGCCGCCAGCAGCGTCGTCCGGATCATCCGCAGGCGACGGGGCACGAAGAACGGCAGCAGGAGTCCGAACGGCACACCGAGCAGCACGTTTCCGCCCGCCTGCTTGCACGCGGCGAGGAAGGTGTACTCCTCGGCGTACTGGCGCAGCGAGCGCCCGGGGCGGAGGTTCGAGGTGACGAGGTCCTCGGAGGCCGGTGAAGGGGTGAGCGTCACCTTGGCCAGCAGGACGGAGAACGCCACCAGACCCGCCAGCGCCGCCGCCAGCACCAGCCCGCGTACCAGCACCCGCACCCATGCCCCCTGGCGTACAGGGGGATTCGCCTCTGCTGTCATGGCCGACAGATGCCCCCGCCCGGCCGGAACACACGCCCCGGCCCGGCGTGGAGCGAAAAACTCGTCCGGCCGTCCGCGCCCGCCTGCGACGATGTGCGCATGAGCGCTGACAAGAAGAAGGACCTGCTGGACGAGACCGACCGGTTGCGTGAGGAAGGCCGGCCCGAGGAGGCGCGGACCCGGCTTCTCGCCCTGACCGCCGAGTACCCGGGCGACGCGGAGGTGGCCTACCGGACGGCGTGTATCCACGACGTGCTGGGCCTGGAGTCGGAGGCGGTGCCGTACTACGAGCGCGCTCTGGCCGATCCGGAGCTCGCCGCGGAGGACCGGCGCGGGGCGCTGCTGGGGCTGGGCAGTACCTACCGGGTCCTCGGCCGGTTCGGGCAGGCGGTGGAGACGCTGCGCCGGGGCGTCGAGGAGTTCCCTGACCACGGCGCGCTGCGGACGTTCCTGGCGATGGCCCTGTTCAACACCGACGAGCACCACGAGGCGATGCGACTGTTGCTGGAGTTGACGGCGACGACCAGCCAGGACCCGTCCGTACAGCAGTACCGGCGGGCGATCGAGCACTACGCGAAGGACCTCCACGAGACGGTGTGACCCGGGCGGGGCCGGGGGCGGTCGTCCGCGGCGCGCCGCAGCGCGGGCGACGCGCCGGTCGGGGTGCGGCGGGTGCCGAGAATGCTCAGGTGTCCACCGCTCCCCCGGCGCCCCCGCCGCCCCCGCCTTCCTCGTCCTCGTCCCGGCCGTCCCGGGGCGGTGCTGTGCCGTGGCGCGGCGAGGGGGAGCTGCTTCTCCTGTCGGCGGCTTCCGGGGCGGCGGACGCGTTCGTCTTCCTCTGCGTGGGACAGGTCTTCGCCGGGGTGATGACCGGGAATCTGGTGCTGCTGGGGGCTTCGGCCGCCGGTGCGGGCGAGGACGGGGTGGCGCTGAAGGTGGCGGTCGCCCTGGGCGCGTACTTCTGCGGGGTGGCGGTGGGCGCGCGGCTGACCGGACGGCGTGAGGCCCCGGTTCCGGTGCTGCTGGGGGTGGAGGTCGTCCTGCTGGGGGCGGCGGCCGTGCTGTGGGGGCTGGAGCTGGTCACGTCGTACGGGGACCGGCTCGGGCTGCTGGCGCTGGTGGCGGTGGCGATGGGCGTCCAGGGGCGCGTACGGGTGACGCCGACGAACTACTTCACCGGGACGCTGACCTCGCTCGCGGGCCGGGTGGCGTTGCGGGAGCTGCGCGGCGGGGACGGGTGGGTGCTGGGGCGGCTGGCCGCGGTGGTGGTGGGGGCGGCGGTCGCGGCGCTGGCGGAGCGGTGGTGGAGCCCCGGGGCGGCGTTGGGCGCGATGGCGATGGCTGGCGGTGCGCTGGTCCTGGAGACGGTCCCGGGGCGGGGCGGTCGGCTCCGGCCGGGCAAGGGGAAGCCCCGGCCGGATCGGGGGAATCCAGCCGGGGCGGCTTGAGTGCGGGCGTGAAGGGCGGTCGCCTCTCGGCGGAGGGCTCCATGGGGCTTCGGCGGTGCGATCTTCCCCATGGGCTACAGGTGAGGCCCGGGGACACTGTCCCCCTCACACCCACGTATAGATGAACGATAAACCATCCTGGGGTGTTCCCGGGAACCCGCCCCCGCGGATGTGATCCACGGCACGGGATTCCGGGCTCCCTCCCCGGCCAGGCCTCGTCCGGTCAGCTTCCGGACGTCTCGCCGGTGCCGTAGCGGCGCCGGAACTGCTCGACGCGGCCCGCCGTGTCGAGCACCTGACTGCCGCCGGTGTAGAACGGGTGGCTCGCCGACGAGGTCTCCACGTCGATGACGGGGTAGGTATTGCCGTCCTCCCACTGCACGCGCTCGCCGGAGTCGGCGGTCGAGCGGGTCAGGAAGGCGACGTCGGCCGCGCGGTCACGGAAGACCACGGGACGGGACTCGGGGTGGATACGGGACTTCATCGATGCGTTCCTTCCTCACCGCGAAGAGCGGTGGCGTACGGGGTGACGGGCCTCTTCCGGGCGGTCAGCGGACCTCGCGGAACAGGACGTGCCGACCGGCGGCGGAGTCGAACTTGCGGAGCTCCAGCCGGTCGGGGTTGTTGCGGCGGTTCTTGCGTGTCGCGTAGCTGCGGCCCGTTCCGGCGGTGGACCGGAGGGTGACGACGGGCCTGGTCTCGCTGCGTGCCATGGGCGCCTCCCGAAATCTCTGCCGACCCCACTCCCCGCATCGGGAATGGGATTCGTTTTCGTACTGGTGAGATAACGCGGGTCCACCTCCTGGCATTCCCGCCTCGTCATGCACCCCGAACGGGTCGGTCAACTCGCCCCACACGCAAGCCTGTTCGGATTGCCGCCCCTCCTGAGAGCCGCTGGCATATGCCGGAAGCAACTACGCATCGAGTGTTGCCAAATCCCTTACGGCCCGCCGGGGCCTGTGCGACAGTCGGTAGCGGTCCACCCTTCAGAACCGGCTAGGCCGCGCCTGTATCGGAGTACGAGATGCCGTCCCCCCTCTTCGCGGACCGCCCCGCACCCCAGCTTCCCGCGCATGACGCCGTCGACGACCTGATCCACCGGACGCGCCGACTGCGCGGTGATGTGGACGCCGTGCGGCGGGACGCCGTCGTGTTCGACGAGGACGACCCCCAGCTGCGCTGGCAGCGTGCTCTGTGCGAGCTGGCCGTGCACCACCTGGACAATCTCGACGAACACCTGGGGCAGCTCAGGGCGGGCCTGCCCGGCCCGCGTGCCGAGGAGTCCGCGCCCCAGGGCGACGGGGCGCCGGGCGGTCCGACGGCCGGTTCCCTGCTGAACCGGGTGGGCAGCGCCGAGTGGAACCTCCTCACCGACGAGTCCAGCTGGTCCGATGAGCTGTACGAGATCTTCGGCAGGCCGCCCGGCTCCACCCCCCTCTCCCTGGACGACCTGCCGTCCGTGCTGCTGCCCGAGGACCAGCCGCTGCTGACCGCCATGGTGACGGGCTGCCTCGTCGACGGCCGGCCGATGGACGGCGAGTTCCGCATCGTGCGCCCCGACGGCGGCACCCGGACGCTGCACATGACGGGCGAGCCGGTGCTCGACGCCGAGGGCTGCACCGCCTCCATGTGGGCGGTCCTGCGGGACGTCAGCGAGCTGCGCCGCAGCGAGCAGGCCGTGAGCAGGAGCCGCGCGTCGGTACGGCGCGAGGAGCACATCGAGCGCACCGAGCACCGCATGGCCGTGGAGCTCCAGGAGACCGTCCTGCCGCCGTGGCGCGGATCGCTGCGACTCCCGACCCGGGGTCCGGGCGCCCTGGACATCGCCGCGCACTACCTCCCCTCCGAGTCGAGCGGGCTCATCGGCGGCGACTGGTACGACGCGATGGAGCTGCCGGACGGGCGCACCCTGCTCACCGTCGGCGACCTCACCGGGCACGGCATCCCCGCCACCTCGGCGATGGCGATGATGCTGGGCGCCCTGCGCGGCATGGCCGTGGCCGGCATCGAGCCGGGCGCGCTGATGGGACACCTCAACCAGGTTCTGGAGGCGTCGATACAACCCGCGCTGGGCAGCGCCCTGTGCTGCCGCTTCGACCCCGAGACCTCCCTCCTTTCCTGGGCGCAGGCCGGACACCCCGCACCGCTGCTCTGCCGCGGCGGTTCGGGTCGGCTCCTGCCGCCGCCGGACGGCATGCTGCTGGGCGCCGCGCCCCAGGCCGTGTTCGAGCAGGACGAGGTACGGCTGTTCCCCGGCGACGTGCTCGTTCTGCACACCGACGGCCTGACCCCACGCGGCGACCGGGGTGCGGGCCCGGAGGCGCTGCTCGCCCTCGCCCCTCGGTTCGCAGAGGCCCGTACGGCACAGGAGTGCGTCCGGAGCGTCGTCGAGGAGTTCGGCGGGACCGAGCGGCTGGACGACGCGTGCGTGCTGGTCGCCCGCATCGGGGCGTGAGGGGGCGCGGGCGTACCGGGGCGTGAAGGTGCCCGGACCGTGCCCGGACGGATCAGGGCGTGAAGGAGTGCGGAGCGGCCCGGCGGGGCCGGGTCAGATCTGCGTGACCCTGGCCTTCTTCTGGCTCGGCATCGACAGCTCGATCTCCTCGCGCAGATCCTGGATCCCGGCGTATCCGGCGAACTGACCGGTGAGCCGGTACATCTCGCGAAGCCGGTCCCAGGTGCGGTGCGAGGAGGTCTCCCCCATCGACACCAGGGCGAGCCGGGCGTAACGGTCGGCCTGTTCGGGGTCGTTGGCGATGAAGCAGGCCGAGGCCAGGGAGATGTAGTCGAAGATCTTCGACCGCTGGCGGCCGTTGATCCGCAGCTCCAGCGCCTGCTTGGCGTGGCGCTGCGCGATGATCGCTGCTCCCGGGTCGTGCTCGGCCAGCGTGCGGAAGGCGAGCGCCTGCATGCCGTGCATGTCGGCCTCGTCGAACATCTGCATCCAACTGGGCGGCGGCACATCGCCCTTGTCCGAGACGAAGAGCTCCTCGGCCTCGCCGAGGGTCCGCCGCATGGCCTGGCCGCGGCCCATCGAGGCCTGTGCCCAGGCCTCGATGGTGCGCAGCATCGCCTGCGTACGGGGCAGGGTCTCGTCGCCGGAGCCGGATTTGGCGAGCTTCATCAGGTCGAGCGCGTCGTCGGGGCGGCCCAGGTGCACCATCTGGCGCGCCGCCCGGGAGAGCGCCTCGCCGGCGCGCGGCCGGTCGCCGCCCTCGCGGGCCGCGTGGGCCGCGATGACGAAATACTTCTGAGCGGTGGGTTCGAGGCCGACGTCGTGGGACATCCAGCCCGCCAGGACGGCGAGGTTGGCGGCGACGCCCCACAGGCGACGCTGGAGATGATCGGGGTGGCGGTAGGCGAGCATGCCGCCCACCTCGTTGAGCTGGCCCACGACCGCCTTGCGCTGGAGTCCGCCGCCCCGGGACGCGTCCCAGGCGCGGAAGACCTCGACCGAGTGCTCCAGTGCCTCGATCTCCTCGGAGCCCACGGGCGCGGCCTCGTACCGGTCGAGACCGGCGGGGTCGGCGTGCTGGGGAGCGTTGGCGTGTGGAGCGTCGGCCGCCGGAGCGGGGGCGCTGTGCAGCCAGTCGTACATGGGGCCGGCGATGGTTGAGCCGGCGGCGAGCGCGGCGCCCGCACCCACCAAGCCGCGTCGGTTGAGCATGAGGTCCATTCCCGTGAATTCGGTGAGGACCGCTGCCGTCCGTTCGGGCGCCCACGGCAGTTGATCGGGATTGTGTTCCGTCCCGGAGTCACGCCGTTTCCCCACACGCCCGCGTCGGCCGAACCCGAGGTCCTCGATGGTCACGACACGGCCGAGCCGCTCGGTGAACAGAGCTGCCAGCACTTCGGGCACGGGATCACGGGGGGACTCCCCCATGTCGATCCAGCGCCTGACACGCGAGGTGTCGGTGGCCAGCTGCGGGTGGCCCATGGCCGCCGCCTGCCGGTTCACCATTCTCGCGAGTTCGCCCTTGGACCAGCCGGCCAGGCCGAACAGGTCGCTCAGGCGGGTGTTGGGTTCTCCGGTCACTTCAAGCCCCCAGGTTCTCGGCTGACTTGACACTAACCCCCTGTCAGATGCGCTGTGACTATTCGCCAGGGTTCGCCAGGGTCCGCCAGATGGTCTGCCACCCGTGACCCGTTGTCAGGTAGGAGTGCGCCACCCCGCCCGGCAGCCCTAGGTACTCCCCAGGGTGCCGAACGGCCGTCGGCCGGGTTGGCGCACGTACCTTGTCGGCGCACGAAGGGATCTGTCTCGCCCATGTACACAGCATCGTCCTCCGTGTCCGCCCCGCCCCGTCCGCTCCGCCCGATGGGCGCGGGCGGCGGGCCCTACCTCGCTCCTCACGCCGGGGCGCCGGCGCAGGGTCCGGGCCGGGCCCGACGGGCCCCGGGGGCGGGCGCCGGACCGCTCAGCGGAAGGATCGACCTGTCCGGGCCGCAGGGCGCGCAGGTACGGATGGCCATCGCCTCCGTGCAGCGCATCTGCCCCGAGTTCAACCCGGTCCAGGTCCTGCGCCGCAGCGGCCGTTCGGTCCTGATCGTCGGAACCACCGGGCGGGCGACCGCCGTCGCGAAGTGCTTACTGGACCATTCGCCGGCGTGGACCGAGCGGTTCCGGCACGAAATAGCGGCGTACCGCGCGTTCGTCCGGCACCGGCCCCCGGTTCGGGTGCCCCGGCTGATCGCGGCGGATCCGGAGAACTGCACGCTGGTGATCGAGCGGATGCCCGGCCGGGTAGCCGCCCTCACCCGGCACCCGGCGGAGGCGCCGCCGCGGGCGGACATCAGCGCGGCGCTGGGCGCGATCGCCCGGGTGAACGCGTGGCGGCCGCCGCCCGGACTGTTCGAGGCGCCGCTCGACTACGCCTCGCGGATCTCCCGCTACCACGAGCTCGGTCTGTTCACCGACCGTGACCTCGGTGACCTGCAGAAGCTGTTGCACGGCCTGGCCCACGCGGGCGGCCGGCAGGGCATGGGCCAGTTCTGCCACGGGGACGCCCTGCTCTCCAACATCCTGCTGTCGCCGACCGGGCCTGTGCTCGTCGACTGGGAGCTCGCCGGCTGGTATCTCCCGGGGTACGACCTGGCGACGCTGTGGGCGGTGCTGGGCGACGCCCCGGTGGCGCGACGCCAGATCAGCCAGCTGGCCCAGGCCAGGGGCCCGGCCGCGCGGGACGCCTTCCTGGTGAACCTGATGCTGGTGCTGACCCGCGAGATCCGCAATTACGAGACGGCGGTGCAGCGCACCATGCGCGAGGCGCCCCCGGTGGGCGCGGGGCAGGACCGTCCCGGTGCGCTCTCCTCGGGCGAGGAGCAGCGACTGTTGCTGCGGAGGTTGCACGACGACTGCGCCATGGCGCGGAGGGCGGTGCGGGCGGCGGTCGGCACCCGCTGAGCAGGGACGACGGCAAGGACGACGACAGAAGACGGCAGGCGGGCCGACGGCCCGCCTGCCGAGAACCACAGTGACCAGACCACTGTGAAGAAGGA
>NZ_JBHXJG010000305.1:0-7777 GCF_042723425.1 Streptomyces sp. NPDC058375
GCCGGTCCGGGGTGGCGGCGCGCGGGGGGGCCTCTGTTGTTAAAGCACCTCTGTTTTCCCACCCCCCCACGGGGGGGGCCCGGCACCCCTCCGGGGGGGGCGGGCCCCCGCTGCCGTGTGCCCCTGCTGACTGTCCGTGCTCTCCGGACTGTCAGTGCCCTCTGGTAGGAATGCAGCTGTGAGCAGCGAGAACGAGCAGTCCGCCGAACCCGGTGCCGGGGCGCCGGAGCAGCTTGCGCTGATCCGGGAGACCGTGCGCCGGGCGAAGGTGCCGCGCGCCAAGCCGCGGACCTGGCGCGGCGCGGCCCTCGCCGAGGAACTGCCCGTCGCCCGCGTCCTGGTCAACAAGGGCGTCCCCCACCTCGACCAGTATTTCGACTACGCCGTGCCGCAGGAGCTGGACGCGGACGCCCGGCCGGGCGTCCGGGTGCGGGTCCGGTTCGGTGCCGGGGGGCGCAACGTCCAGGGCGGGCGGCGCGAGGGCGGCGGCCTGATCGACGGCTTCATCGTCGAGCGCCGCGCCGACTCCGACTACCAGGGGTCGCTGGCCGCCCTCGCCTCCGTGGTCTCCCCGGAGCCCGTCCTCGGTCCCGAACTGCTCGCCCTCTGCCGCGCCGTCGCCGACCGGTACGCGGGCAGCCTCGCCGACGTCCTCCAGCTCGCCGTCCCGCCCCGCAACGGTCGCGCCGAGTCCAAGCCCTCCCCGGAACCGCTGCCCCCGCCCCCGCCGCCGGCCCCGGGCACCTGGGAGCGGTACGGGCAGGGCCCGGCCTTCCTACGCGCGCTGGCGGAGGGCGGTGCGCCGCGCGCGGTGTGGACCGCCCTGCCCGGACCGCACTGGCCCGCCGAGATCGCCGGGGCCGTCGCGGCGACGCTCTCCTCCGGGCGCGGCGCCCTCGTCGTCGTCCCGGACGGGCGGGCCGCCGGGCGGGTCGACGCGGCGCTGACCGAGGCGCTCGGCACAGGTCGGCACGCCCTGCTGACCGCCGACTCCGGCCCCGAGAAGCGCTACCGCCAGTGGCTCGCGGTACGCCGGGGCTCGGTGCGGGCGGTCGTGGGCACCCGGGCCGCCATGTTCGCCCCCGTCCGGGACCTCGGGCTCGTCGTCGTCTGGGACGACGGCGACTCCAGCCACAGCGACGACAACGCCCCCTTCCCGCATGTCCGCGAGGTCCTGGAGCTGCGGGCTACGCAGGGCCGCTGCGGCTTCCTGCTCGGTGGGATCAGCTGCACGGTCGAGGCCGCCCAGCTCGTGGAGAGCGGCTGGGCGCTGCCGCTCCTCGCGGACCGCGAGAAGCTGCGACGGGCCGCGCCTCTGATCCGTACGGTCGGCGACGGCGAGCTGGCCCGGGACGGGGCCGCCCGCTCCGCCCGGCTGCCCAGCCTCGCCTGGGGGGCCGTGCGTGAGGGCCTGCGCACCGGTCCGGTGCTGATCCAGGTGCCTCGCAGGGGGTACGCCCCGCGCCTCGCCTGCGAACGCTGCCGCACGCCCGCCCGCTGCCGGCACTGCGCGGGGCCCCTGGAGGCCCCGGACCAGCAGGACCTGAACTGCACCTGGTGCGGGCAGGCCGAGCGGGCCTGGAGCTGCGCGGAGTGCGGCTCCACCCGGCTGCGCGCGCGGATCGTCGGCGCCCGCCGCACCGCGGAGGAGCTGGGCCGGGCCTTCCCCGCCGTGCCCGTCCGCACCTCGGGGCGCGACCACATCCTGGACGCGGTGCCCGACGCCCCGGCCCTGGTCGTCTCCACGCCCGGGGCGGAGCCCGTCGCCGATGGCGGGTATGCGGCGGCCCTGCTCCTGGACGGCTGGGCCATGCTCGGGCGGCCCGATCTGCGCGCGGGGGAGGAGGCGCTGCGCCGGTGGATGACCGCGTCGGCGCTGGTGCGGGGGCAGGAGGAGGGCGGCACGGTGGTGGTCGTGGCCGAGCCGACGGAGCGTGCGGTGCAGGCGCTGGTCCGCTGGGATCCGGCGGGGTTCGCCCGGCGGGAGCTGGCGGAGCGGGCCGAGCTGGGCTTTCCGCCGGTCTCCCGGATGGCCTCGGCGACCGGCCCGCCCGAGGCCCTGGCCGCGTTCCTCGACACCGCCGGGCTGCCGCCGGAGGCCGAGATCCTGGGTCCGGTGCCGGCCCCCTCGGCCGCGCCCGGGCGGGCCCGCAGGCCGGGGGACGCCCCGCCGGGCGAGACCTGGGAGCGGGCCCTGATCCGGGTGGTCCCGGGGCGTGGGGCGGCGCTCGCCCGCGCCCTGAAGACGGCGCTCGCGGCCCGTACGGCCAAGGGCGCGGGCGAGCCGATACGCATCAGGATCGACCCGCCCGACATCGGCTGAGCCGGTGCCCGCGGGCCGTGTGTCAGGACCGGGCCGGGACAGGGAACTGCCCCGCCGTGCGACCGGCACGGTGGGGCAGAGGGGCGGCGTACGGTCAGCCGTTGCGGGGGCCCGGGAACGCGCCGGGGCGCAGTTCCTCGCGGACCGGCTTCTGGGCCGACGACGGCTGCGGCGGCATCGAGCGGGCCGCCGGGACCGAGGGCACCGGGGAGCCGGACCCTCCGGCGGAGGCCCCGGCGAGACCGGTGCCGACGGACACCGGGCGCGACACGGGCGTCGTCTCGCCCCCTGTCTCGGCGGCGGGCTGCGGTGTCGCGCGGCGCGTTCCGTAACGGCGGTGCACGGCCTGCTTGGTGACGCCGAGGGCGGAGCCCACCGCGTCCCAGGAGAAGCCCAGCGAGCGGTCGAAGTCCACCGCGGCCGTCACCAGGGTCTCGACGCTGTCCCGCAGTTCCTGCGCGAGGCGGACAGTGGGGGCCGGGGCCCTGCCGTAGACGACGAAGCCCGCGGAAGGGCCGGAGCGGCGGGGGCGGTAGACGTTGCCCAGCTGGGCGGTGAGGGTGCGCAGCGCGTCCACCTGCCGCCTGACCCGCTCGATGTCCCGCACCAGAAGATGCAGACTGGCCCGCGCTTGGGCGTCGTGCGTTGCGTGGTCGGCCATGAAGAAGCCTCTCGAACCGGCGTTGAAAGGGATCGGGCCGCATCGTGGCGGCCCGCTTCGGTCAATCTCCTTTGACCAACGCCCGAGCCGGGTATGTGGTCACGCTATCGGGGCGTATGTGCATATGCACGGGGCGTGCGCGGCGCGCGTACGCCCCCTGGTCGCCGCCCCCACGCAAGGCACCGCCCGGGCCCGGGCCGGGCGGAGACCCTAGACTGGTGTGCTGCTCGTCACCGTACGTCTTGGCCCGAGAGGCAGTCAGCCACCCATGAAGCTCGTCTTCGCCGGCACCCCCGAAGTCGCCGTCCCCGCCCTGGACGCCCTGATCGCCTCCGACCGCCATGAGGTGGCCGCCGTCGTGACCCGTCCCGACGCCCCCGCCGGGCGGGGCCGCCGACTCGTCGCGAGCCCGGTGGCCGAGCGGGCTCAGGAGGCCGGGATCGAGGTGCTCAAGCCCGCGAAGCCTGGGGGCGAGGAGTTCCTCGCCCGGCTGCGCGAGATCGCCCCGGACTGCTGCCCGGTCGTCGCCTACGGGGCCCTGCTGCCCAGGGTCGCCCTCGACGTGCCCGCCCGGGGCTGGGTCAACCTGCACTTCTCGCTGCTGCCCGCCTGGCGGGGCGCCGCCCCCGTACAGCACTCCCTGATGGCCGGGGACGAGGTGACCGGCGCGTCGACGTTCCTGATCGAGGAGGGCCTGGACTCCGGCCCGGTCTACGGAGTCCTCACCGAGGAGGTCCGCCCCACCGACACCAGCGGCGACCTGCTCACCCGGCTCGCCTTCGCCGGCGCCGGGCTGCTGGCGGCCACCATGGACGGCATCGAGGACGACACGCTGCACGCCGTGCCCCAGCCGCACGAGGGCGTCACGCTGGCCCCGAAGATCACCGTCGAGGACGCGCAGATCCAGTGGTCCGCGCCCGCCCTGCGCGTCGACCGGGTCGTACGCGGCTGCACGCCGGCCCCCGGCGCGTGGACCCTGTTCCGCGGCGAGCGGCTCAAGCTGATCCAGGCCACCCCGGTCCTGGACCGCACCGACCTGGCCCCCGGTGAGCTGTCCGCCGCCAAGAACAACGTGTACGTGGGCACCGGCTCGCACGCGGTCGAGCTGCTCTGGGTCCAGCCGCAGGGCAAGAAGCCGATGAAGGGCGCCGACTGGGCCCGCGGCGTCCGCATCGCCCACGGCGAGCTGCTGGGCCTGTAGGGCGAGCTGCCCGGGCCCGCAGAGGCGGCGCGCGGGGCCCCGGAACCGTGTTCGCGGGGCCCCGGGCCGCCGTTCGGGCGGGCGGGGAGGGCGACGTACGCTGGGAGGGTTCGCCCTTCTCACCATCAGCGGAGCACCTTTCACGTGAACGACCAGCCGCGTCGCCGTCCCGCCAAGCCCCACCGCCGGCCCAAGAAGGACCCGGTCCGCTTCCTCGCCTTCGAGGCGCTGCGGGCCGTCGACGAGCGCGACGCGTACGCCAACCTCGTGCTGCCCCCGCTGCTGAAGAAGGCCCGCGCCAAGGGTGACTTCGACGGCCGGGACGCGGCGCTGGCCACCGAGCTGGTCTACGGGACGCTGCGCCGCCAGGGCACGTACGACGCGATCGTGGCGGCCTGCATCGACCGGCCGCTGCGCGAGGTCGACCCGCCGGTCCTCGACGTCCTGAACATGGGCGTCCACCAGCTGCTCGGCACCCGTATCCCCACCCACGCGGCCGTCTCCGCCAGTGTGGAGCTGGCCCGGGTGGTGCTGGGGGAGGGGCGTGCGAAGTTCGTCAACGCGGTGCTGCGCAAGGTCACCGCGCACGACCTCGACGGCTGGGTGGAGAAGGTCGCCCCGCCGTACGACGAGGACGCCGAGGACCACCTCGCCGTCGTCCACTCCCACCCCCGCTGGATCGTCTCCGCCCTCTGGGACGCGCTGGGCGGCGGCCGGGCCGGCATCGAGGACCTGCTGGAGGCCGACAACGAGCGGCCCGAGGTGACCCTGGTCGCCCGCCCCGGCCGCTCCACCACCGAGGAGCTGGTCAAGGCCCTGGGCGAGGACAACTCCCTGCCCGGCCGCTGGTCCCCGTACGCGGTCCGGATGGCCGAGGGCGGCGAGCCCGGCGCACTGGAGGCCGTCCAGGAGAGCCGGGCCGGCGTCCAGGACGAGGGCAGCCAGCTCGTCGCCGCTGCCCTGGCCGCCGCCCCTGTCGAGGGCCGCGACACCCGCTGGCTGGACGGCTGCGCGGGCCCCGGCGGCAAGGCCGCCCTGCTCGCGGCGCTGGCCGCCGAACGCGGCGCGATGCTGCTCGCCGCCGAGAAGCAGCCGCACCGCGCGCGGCTGGTCGAGCGGTCGCTCGCCGGCAACCCCGGCCCGTACCAGGTGATCACCGCCGACGGCACCCGCCCGCCGTGGCTGCCCGGCACCTTCGACCGCATCCTGATGGACGTGCCCTGCTCCGGCCTCGGCGCGCTGCGCCGCCGCCCGGAGTCCCGCTGGCGGCGTCGCGCCGAGGACCTGGAGGCCTTCGCCCCGCTCCAACGCGGCCTGCTGCGCGAGGCGTTGAAGGCCGTACGGATCGGCGGCGTGGTCGGTTACGCCACCTGCTCGCCGCATCTCGCGGAGACCCGGGTCGTCGTCGAGGACGTGCTCAAGGGGCGGGGCGGCGAGCCGGTGGAGGCGGAGTGGATCGACGCCCGTCCGCTGATGCCGGGGGTCTCCGCCCTGGGGGAGGGCCCCGATGTCCAGCTCTGGCCGCATCTGCACGGCACGGACGCGATGTATCTGGCTCTGCTGCGCCGGACCGGCTGAATATCGCCGCGTCAGTGGGCCTGCCCGTACGGCAAAAGAAAAGTAAAGCGCTGGCAAAATGCGCAGAATGCGCGGACTGTGATGGCCGTGTGAGGCTGTGAAGGGCATCGAGGCGAGGAACCGGCCTCAGACGTGGCAGGCTTGGGTCATGGCGCAGATCAACCCCAGCATCCTGTCCGCCGATTTCGCACGTCTCGCCGAGGAGGCGAAGGCCGTCGAGGGCGCGGACTGGCTCCACGTCGATGTCATGGACAACCACTTCGTGCCCAACCTGACCCTCGGCGTGCCGATCGTCGAGGCGCTCAGCAAGGCCACGGACACCCCGCTGGACTGCCACCTCATGATCGAGGACGCGGACCGCTGGGCCCCGAGTTACGTGGAGGCGGGGGCCGGCTCCGTCACCTTCCACGCGGAGGCCGCGGCGGCTCCGGTGCGCCTGGCGCGGGAGATCCGGGCGAAGGGGGCGCGTGCCTCGATGGCGCTGAAGCCCGCAACGCCCATCGAGCCGTACGAGGACCTGCTCCCCGAGCTGGACATGCTGCTGATCATGACGGTCGAGCCGGGGTTCGGCGGGCAGGCCTTCCTGGACATCATGCTGCCGAAGATCCGCCGCACCCGGGAGCTGATCAGCAAGCACGGTCTCGAACTGTGGCTCCAGGTCGACGGCGGGGTCTCGGCCACCACCATCGAGCGCTGCGCCGAGGCCGGAGCCGACGTCTTCGTGGCCGGATCCGCGGTCTACGGGGCGGCGGACCCGGCGGCGGCGGTGCGGGAGCTGCGGGCGCAGGCGGACGCGGTCACGGCCGTCGCCCCCTGGGCGTGCGGACACTGAACCAAGGGCAGATGAACGCGGTCCGACAGGGCCGATCAAGGATCGCCGGATCTGACAGGATGAACGGCGTATCGGGCGTGTGAACAGCAGTGAGGAGATCGCGGTGTCTGGCATCTCGGCGGGTCGGTCAGCCATGCGGATGGGCCCCGCGGAGCTGGTGCAGGCGGCGGCCATGGCCCGCCGGTTCTACCTGGAGGGCAAGTCCAAGATCCAGATCGCCGAGGAGTTCGGCGTGAGCCGCTTCAAGGTGGCCCGGGTCCTGGAGACCGCCCTCGAACGCGATCTCGTACGCATCGAGATCCGGGTACCGGCCGAGCTGGACGCCGAACGCTCCGACGCCCTGCGCGCCCGCTACGGGCTGCGGCACGCGGTGGTCGTCGAGTCTCCGGCCGAGGAGCAGGAGGACGCCCCCGACCCGGAGAACCTGGGCGAGGTCGCGGCCGACCTCCTGGGCGAGCTGGTGGCCGAGGGCGATGTGCTCGGCCTGGCCTGGGGCCGCTCCACCATCCACATGGCGGCCGCCCTCGACCGGCTTCCGCCCTGCACGGTCGTCCAGCTGACCGGGGTGTACGACGCGGGCACCGCCGAGCGCGGCTCGGTCGAGGCGGTCCGCCGGGCGGCCCAGGTCTCCGGCGGCGAGGCGCACCCCATCTACGCCCCGATGCTGCTGCCCGACCCCGCGACGGCCGCCGCGCTGCGTGACCAGACGGGCATCGCCCGCGCCTTCGAATACTTCGACAAGGTGACGGTCGCCGCCGTCTCCATCGGCTCCTGGGAACCGGGCATCTCCACGGTCCACGACATGCTCTCGGACGCGGAGCGCGCTCATTACGCCTCGCTCGGCGTTGCCGCCGAGATGTCCGCGCACCTCTTCGACTCCGACGGCCGCCGGGTCGGCCGCGACCTCGGGGAGCGCTGCATCACCGTGGAGGCGGACCGGCTGCGCCGGATCCCCGAGGTGGTCGCGATCGCGGGCGGCCAGCGCAAGGCGGCGGCGATCGGCGCGGTGCTGCGCTCCGGCCTGGTCACCAGCCTGGTCACGGACACCGCCGCGGCCGACTACCTGCTCACCGAGTCCGCCGCGGGCGACCGCCCGGCACTGGAGCGGGCCGACCCCGACGGGGAGTGACGCCGGCAGGGCCGACCCCGACGGGAGTGACGCCGACAGGAACGTGCCGAGGG
>NZ_JBHXJG010000306.1:0-7610 GCF_042723425.1 Streptomyces sp. NPDC058375
CAGCCGGGGTGCGGGCCCTTCCCGCGTCTGCACGGCCCAAAGGATCAGGCCGCCTTCGCCTTCGTCGCGTACATGTCCACGTACTCCTGGCCGGACAGCCGCATCACCTCGGCCATCACCGAGTCCGTCACCGCCCGCAGCACATAGCGGTCGCGGTCCATGCCCTCGTAGCGCGAGAACTCCATCGGCTCACCGAACCGCACCGTGACCTTGCCCGGCCGGGGCAGACCCGCGCCGCCCGGCTGCAGCTTGTCCGTCCCGATCATCGCGAACGGGATCACCGGCGCGCCCGTCATCAGCGTCAGCCGCGCGATGCCCGTACGGCCCCGGTAGAGCCGACCGTCGGGGGAGCGGGTGCCCTCGGGGTAGATCGCGAAGGCCTGCCCCTCCTCCAGCACCCGGCGGCCCGTCATCAGGGCCGCGACCCCGCCCCGGCCGCCGTCCCGGTCCACCGGGATCATGCCGCAGCCGGTGAAGAACCAGGCCATCAGCTTGCCCTTGAGCCCCTTGCCGGTGACGTACTCGTCCTTGCCGATGTAGAACACCGGCCGGTCGACGCAGACCGGCATGACCATCGAGTCGATGAACGTCAGGTGGTTGCCCGCGAGGATCACCGGACCGGTCCCGGGAATGTTCTCGGCGCCCTCCACCTGAGGGCGGAACATCAGGCGCAGAATCGGTCCGAGCACTGCCTTGATGACCGTGAGACGGGACAACGGTTCCTCCGGTGTCGTGGCCGGGCCGGCCGCGGTGGAACAGGGTCCAACGGGCGGTGGCCGGTGCCGACGGATGATGGTCGGTGCAGGTGAGGACGATACTCGCGGGTATGGGCTGATCGCACATCGGGTTCACGAAGCGGATACGCGGTGTTGACATGTGTTTCCGCCACGTTGGCCGAAGGTCCGCCCTCAGTTACGTCTCCCAGCCTACGATCGGGCCTCGCTCGACCGGTCCCGGACATCACCAAGCGAGGAGCATTCATGACGGAGCGTGCGTGGACGACCCCCGGCCGGCGGACCCTTCTGGGCGCCGCGGTCCTCGGCACCGCGGCCCTCGGCCTGCCCGCCGCCGCCCAGGCCGCCGACCGGGGCCGCGGCCACGGCGGCGGCCAGGGATCGCTGCGCGACCTGCCCGTGCCGACGGTGATCGGCCACCGCGGGGCCAGCGGCTACCGTCCCGAACACACCCTCGGCTCCTACCAGCTGGCTCTGGACATGGGCGCGCACGTCGTCGAACAGGACCTCGTGCCGACGAAGGACGGCCACCTCGTCTGCCGCCACGAGAACGACATCACCGGCACCACGGACGTCGCCGACCACCCCGAGTTCGCCGGCCGCAAGACCACCAAGAGCATCGACGGCGTCTCCTACACCGGCTGGTTCACCGAGGACTTCACGCTCGCCGAGCTGAAGACCCTGCGGGCCAAGGAGCGCATCCCGGGCAACCGCCCGGACAACACCCTCTACGACGGCCGCTGGGACGTCCCCACCTTCGAGGAGGTCCTGCGCTGGGCGGAGAAGGAGGGCCGCAAGCGCGGGAAGCCCGTCTGGCTGTACGTGGAGACCAAGCACCCCACCTACTTCCGCAAGCTCGGCCTCGGCCTGGAGGAGCCGCTCGCCCGCCTGCTGCGCCGCCACGGCCGGGACCGGAAGAACTCCCCGCTCATCCTCCAGTCCTTCGAGCCCAGCTCCGTCCAGCGTCTCGCCCGGCTCGTCGACACCCCGCGCATCGTCCTGCTCTCCGGCCCGAAGGAGCGCCCCTGGGACTTCGTCGAGTCGGGCGACCCGCGGACCGTCTCCGACCTGGTGAAGCCCGCGGGCCTGAAGTGGATGGCCTCCTTCGCCCAGGGCATCGGCCCCACCCTCGACCTGGTCATCCCCAAGGACGCCTCGGGCCGGCTCACCACCCCGACCACTCTGGTCCGGGACGCGCACGCCAAGGGGCTGCTGCTGCACCCGTACACCCTGCGCAACGAGAACAGCTTCCTGCCCGCCGACTTCCGGCGCGGTGGCGACCCCAATGCCTACGGAGACGTGTTCGGCGCCTACGCGGCCTACTTCGCCACCGGCATCGACGGCATCTTCGCCGACCACCCGGACACGGCGCTGCTCGCTGCGGCGGACTACGCGGGGCGCTGACGGGGTACGGGGCGGCGCACCCGGCGTACGCGAGGCGCGCCGTCAGTCGCGTGCCCCCGTATGCCCCGGTCGGGTGGTGTGGCGCGCCCGGGGCAACCGTCCGCCCCCACCGGCACGTCCGCCGGGGCATGACGCTTCTCGATCATGACCTCGACCCGGCCGCCGCCACCGCCCTCGTCGTCCGCGCGTTACAACCCCTGGTGCGCGCGGAGGCGAGGGCCGAGGCTCCCGCCGCCGGGGTCGATCCCGCCGACCTCGAACAGAGCGTCTGGTTGCGGCTGCTGGAGCGCCCGGCCGCTGCCGGACCGCCCGCCGACGCCGCCCGCTGGGTACGCGACACCGTACGGGCCGAGGCCCGCCGCGGCCGCCGCACGGTCCGGCGCGAACGCCCGTACGCCGGAACGGAACCCGTCGCCGGACCGGCCGACTGCCCGGAACGCGCCGCTCTCGGGGCCGCCGAACGCCGGGCACTGCGCTCCGCGATGGCCCGGCTGCCCGGCCGCTGCCCCCGGCTGCTGGAGGCACTGCTCGCCCCAGATGACCCGACCTACCGCGAAATCGCAGGGGAGTTGGGTATGTCACAGGGGAGTTTGGGTCCGATCCGTTCCCGTTGCCTTGGATGTCTGCGCAGAATGCTGGCTGCGGAGGTTGTCGCCCCATCCGTGCGGGGATAGGGAGCGGTAGGCAACCGGCGGACAGGTGAGCGGGAGGCGTGCACACATGGGCATGAGCGTGACCATCTCGGCGGCGACGGCACAGGATGTCGAGCAGATCTTCAGACTTCAGTACCTCTGCTTCCAGCGCGAGGCGGAGCTGTACGACAACTACCGGATCGACCCCCTCGTCCAGAGCCTCGAATCCCTGCGCGCCGAAGTCGCCGACGACCTGGTGTTCGTGGCCCGGCTCGGCGACGAAGTCGTCGGCGCGGTCCGGGGGTTCACCGACCCCGAGGGCACGGGCCTGATCGGCAAGCTCTGCGTCCACCCCCGCCTCCAGGGCCACGGCCTCGGCGCCCGGCTGCTGCTGGCCGCCGAGTCGGCGCTGACCGCACAGCGGGCGGCGACCCGCTTCCGGCTGCACAGCGGCCACCGCAGCGAAAGCAACCTGCGGCTCTACCGGAAGGCCGGATACGCCCAGGTCGGGGCCGTCACCGGAGCCGACGGCGTACAGGTGATCCTGCTGGAGAAGGACGCCGCCGACCGGGACTTCGTGGCCAGCGCCTGACCGGGCGCCGCGCGAGGTCAGGCGGAACGGGGCAGGTCGCAGCGGCAGGCCTCAGACCGCCACCGTCTTCGCGCGGCGCAGCCAGATCATCCCGGTGACCGGCAGGATCACCGGGATGAAGAGGTAACCCATCCCGAAGTCCGACCACACCGTCGAGTCCGGGAACGCGGCCGGCTCCGCCAGCGTCCACGCGCCGACGACCAGCACGCCCAGCAGCTCTGCGGCACAGCACACCAGCGCCGCCCTGCGGGCCTTCTCCCCGCCGCGCACCAGCGAGTACGTGATGAATCCGTACACCACGGCGGCGACGGCCGAGAGCGTGTAGGCCAGCGGGGCGCGGTCGAAGCCCCGGGCCATCTCGACGATCGTGCGCGAGGCCGCCGCGACCGTGAACACCCCGTAGAACCAGACCAGGACCCGGCCGGGCCCTGTGCCCAGCTCGAAGGGCGGCTTCGGGGCCGTGGCCACCTCGGAGCGGTCGGTGTCGCTCACGTCAGTTTCCCCAGATGTCATAGAGCCGGACCTCCAGAACCGCCAGCACGACCGCGCCCGCCGCCACCGTCACCGAGCCCCAGCGGGTCCGCTCGGTCAACGACAGGAATCCGGCCGCGGGCACGGCGGCGAACGAACCGATCAGATAGGCGATGAACACCGCCATCCCCTGCTCCGGCCGCTCCCCGCGCGCCAGCTGCACGACGCCCACCACCAACTGGGCCAGCGCCAGCACGGAGACGACCGCCATCCCGATGAAATGCCAGTCCTTCGTCGGCTGGTCCCGGTAGGCGGCATGTCCGCACCAGGCGGCGAGGGCGAGCGCGGTCACGGCGACCGCGACCGTCAGGGCGTCAAGCATGAGTCGAGGGTATTACGGACGGGACGCCCGCCCGCGTGCGGGCCCGAAGGCCGCGGAGGCGGCCACCGCTCAGGCGCCGGGACCGTGGCCTTGGCCACAACCGGCGGACTGTATTCCGCTCCCAGCCCGTGGAGCCGCCGTCGGCCGCGCCCCCGTAGGCACCCCTCGTAGGCACCTCGTCGTCGCAGGTCACAGGGGTGCACCGGAGATCGGGCGGCGGAACCGGAAGGTCGGGATCCGGCCATCCAGGGCTGTCCGCTATGCGGACAACCGGGATCGCGGCGACCTCACGTCTGTTTTACTTGGGCCCATGACCATGACGAGCAGCCGCACCCTTGCGACCGAGGCGATCAGCACGCCCGGTGCTCGTTGTATGTGTCGAATGCGCGCCTTCTGAGGGCCCCCGCCCGATCCTCGCGCCCCGAAGCGAGACCGAGCCTGTGCCGTTCGCAGTCCACGGAACGAGCCTGCCCGCGCATGCGCTGACCCCCGGCCGATCGCCGCCCGAAGCCATGCCGAGACGTAACCCGGCCCACCAGCCCGAACAGTCTCCTCGACGAATGCCCCGTGCCCGGCGGACACCGCGCCGCGCACTCGACAGTGACGGAAACCCCCTGTGATCACCACGACGGGCCTCACGAAGGTCTACCAGTCGCGCGACCGTGAGGTCACCGCACTCGACGGCGTCGACCTGCACGTCCGCGAAGGCGAGGTGTACGGCGTCATCGGACAGAGCGGCGCCGGCAAGTCCTCCCTCATCCGCTGCGTCAACCTCCTGGAACGCCCCACCTCCGGCACCGTGACGGTGGCCGGCCAGGACCTCACCGCTCTCGCCGGCCGCGGCCGGCGCGCGAGCGCCGAGCTGCGCCGGGCGCGCACTCGCATCGGCATGGTCTTCCAGCACTTCAACCTGCTGGACTCCCGCACCGTCCTGGACAACATCGAACTGCCGCTGGAGATCCTCGGCGTCTCCGGCCAGGCGCGCACCCGCAAGGCCAAGGAGCTGCTCGACCTGGTCGGCCTCGCCGACAAGGCGAAGTCCTACCCCGGGCAGCTCTCCGGCGGCCAGAAGCAGCGCGTCGGCATCGCCCGCGCCCTCGCCGGCGACCCCCAGGTACTGCTCTCGGACGAGGCGACCTCCGCGCTCGACCCCGAGACCACCCGCTCCATCCTCCAGCTGCTGCGCGACCTCAACCAGCAGCTCGGCCTCACCGTCCTGCTCATCACCCACGAGATGGACGTCGTCAAGACCATCTGCGACTCCGCGGCGCTCATGCAGCGCGGCAGGATCGTCGAGTCCGGGACCGTCGGCGAACTCCTCGCCACCCCCGGCTCCGAACTGGCCCACGAGCTGTTCCCGGTCGGCGGGAGTGCCTCCGGCCCGGACCGCACGGTCGTCGACGTCACCTTCCAGGGGGAGTCGGCCTCCCAGCCGGTCATCTCCCAGCTCTCGCGGACGTACAACATCGACATCTCGATCCTCGGCGCCGCGATGGACACCGTCGGCGGCAAGCAGATCGGCCGGATGCGCATCGAACTGCCCGGCCGGTTCGAGGAGAACGTCGTCCCCATCGGCTTCCTGCGCGAACAGGGCCTCCAGGCCGAGGTCGTCGAGGACGAGACCGGCCCGAAGACCCCTGCCGCGACCGCTGCGGCCGCCGCCGTACCGGAGCAGACGCCCGCCGCGATCACCAAGGAGGCCGTCAAGTGACCTGGTCCGAAATGCAGCCCCTGCTGACCCAGGGCACCTACGACACCCTCTACATGGTGCTGTGGTCCGCCCTGGTCACCGTCGTCGGCGGACTGCCGCTCGGCGTTCTGCTGGTCCTCACCGACAAGGGCGGACTGCTCCAGAACACCGTGGTGAACAAGGTCATCGGCGTGATCGTGAACATCGGCCGCTCGCTGCCTTTCATCATCCTGCTGATCGCTCTCATCCCCTTCACCACCTGGGTCGTCGGCACCTTCATCGGCCCCACCGCGATGATCGTGCCGCTCGCCGTCGGCGCCATCCCGTTCTTCGCCCGGCTCGTCGAGACGGCGATCCGCGAGGTCGACCACGGGCTCGTCGAAGCGGTCCAGTCGATGGGCGGCTCCATCCCCACGATCGTCCGCAAGGTTCTTCTCCCGCAGGCCCTGCCCTCGCTCGTCTCGGGCGTCACCACCACCCTCATCGTGCTCATCGGCTACTCCGCGATGGCCGGCGCGGTCGGCGGCGAAGGGCTCGGCTCCAAGGCCGTCACCTACGGATTCCAGCGCTTCGACAACCAGTTCATGCTGATCACCGTCGCGCTGCTGATCGTCATCGTCACCGTGATCCAGCTGATCGGCGACCTCACCGTCCGGCTGCTGGCCCGCCGGGGCCGCACCGCCTCCTGAGGCGCCGCCCCGCTCCTGAGGCACCGACTCCCAGAACTTTCCGTCCCACCGAGCCCGAACTCCTTGTCCGGGCGCACCACCAGTAAGAAAGAGGCACTTTTCGTGCGCAAGAACATCAAGATCACCGCAGCTGCCGCCGCCACCGCCGCCCTCTCCCTGGGCCTCAGCGCCTGCGGTACGTCCTCCGACCCGGCGTCCAAGAGCGAGACCGGCGCGAACGCCGACACCTCCAAGGCCCTCGTCGTCGCCGCGTCCCCGACGCCGCACGCCGACATCCTGAACTTCGTCAAGAAGAACCTGGCGGACAAGGAAGGCCTCAAGCTGGAGGTCAAGGAGTTCACGGACTACGTCCTGCCGAACACCGCCACCCAGAACGGCCAGGTCGACGCCAACTTCTTCCAGCACAAGCCCTACCTGGACGACTTCAACGCCAAGCAGAAGACCACCATCGTCCCGGTCGTCGACGTGCACCTGGAGCCGCTCGGCCTCTACTCCAAGACGGTCAACGACCTCAAGGACATCAAGGCCGGCCAGACCATAGCCGTCCCCAACGACACCACCAACGGCGGCCGCGCCCTCCAGCTGCTCGCCGAGAACGGCCTCATCACCCTCAAGGACGGCGTCGGCACCAGCGCCAAGCTGAGCGACATCACCGACAAGAAGGGCCTGGAGTTCAAGGAGCTGGAGGCCGCCACCGTGCCCCGCGCCCTGGACGACGTGGACGCCGCCGTCATCAACGGCAACTACGCCATCGAGGCCGAGCTGAAGCCCGGCAAGGACGCCATCGCCCTGGAGAAGGCCGAGGGCAACCCGTACGCCAACTTCCTCGCGGTCAAGGAGGGCAACGAGAAGGACCCGCGCGTCGAGAAGCTCTCGAAGCTCCTCAACTCCGACGAGGTCAAGAAGTTCATCGAGGACACCTACCAGGGCTCGATCGTCCCGGCCTTCGGTACCCCCGCCAAGTCCTGACCCCCGCCCGGCACTTGCCGACGGAGCCCCGCCCCTCCCTCCCCGGA
>NZ_JBHXJG010000307.1:0-7565 GCF_042723425.1 Streptomyces sp. NPDC058375
CTTGACAGGGGGTCGGTATCTGACGGACAGTCAGAAACGTCGAGGGCGGGCCGGCGGTCATCGGGACGTCGGTCGGCAGCGCTCCGGCGGTTGACGCATCCGCAGCTCTGGAGGCCCCTCCGTGCATCTCGCTCCGACGGAACGCCAGCAGCAGCTCCGCGCCGAACTCCGTTCGTATTTCCGTACGTTGATGATCGACGCGACCGCGAGCGTGAGCGAACAGCGGCGGCTGCTCCGGCGGATCGGCGCCGACGGGCTGCTCGGGCTCGGCTGGCCCGAGGCGTACGGCGGGCAGGGCCGGGGCCCCGACGAGCAGTTCGTCTTCTTCGACGAGGCGTACCGGGCCGGCGCCCCGGTCTCCATGGTCACCCTCAACACCGTCGGCCCGACCCTGATGGCGTACGGGACCGAGGAGCAGAAGGCGTACTTCCTGCCCCGCATCCTCGGCGGCGACCTCGTCTTCGCGATCGGCTACAGCGAGCCGGAGGCCGGTACGGACCTGGCATCCCTGCGGACCCGGGCCGTGCGGGATGGCGACGACTGGGTCATCGACGGGCAGAAGATCTTCACCAGCAACGCCCAGCAGGCGGACTGGATCTGGCTCGCCTGCCGTACGGATGCCGAGGCCCCCAAGCACCGCGGCATCTCGATCATCCTGGTGCCCACCGGTTCCCCCGGCTTCTCCTGGACGCCGATCCGGACCGTGGGCGGGGTCACCACCACCGCCCACCTACTACGACGGCGTACGCGTCCCGGCCGCCAACCTCGTGGGCGAGGAGAACGGCGGCTGGCGGCTCATCACCAGCCAGCTCAACCATGAACGCGTCGCTCTGGCCGCGATCGGCATGCAGGCCGAGGACTTCTACGAGGAGGCCCTCGCCCACGCCCGCACCCCCGATCCCGCGACCGGGCGCCGCCGGATCGACGAGCCGTGGGTGCGCGCCCGGCTCGCGGAGGCGTACGCCCGGCTCGCGGCGACACGGCTGCTGAACTGGCGTCTGGTCCACGCCGTCGGCGCCGGCGCACCCGCCCCCGGCGAGGCCAGCGGGGTGAAGCTCGCGGGCACCGAGAGCGCGGTCGAGGTCTACCGGATGTGCCAGGAGGTCGTCGGCGACACCGCCCTGCTCCGGGGCGGTTCCCCCGGCTGCTTCGGGGCCGGCGGCTTCGGGCCCGGCGGCGAGTTGGAGCGGATGAACCGGGCCGCCCAGATCAACACCTTCGGGGGCGGCGTCGGCGAGGTGCAGCGCGAGATCGTCGCGACGGCCCGGCTCGGGATGACCCGGAGCAAGCGATGAGCGGGGCCGACGCTCCGCGGTCGGCCGAAAAGGCTGACAGCGACGAGCTGTTCGCGCAGCTCCGCGCCTACGAAGGCCGCGCCGCCGCCACCGCCGGGCGCGGCAAGGACCCGGTCAACGAGCCGATGATCCGGCACTGGTGCGAGGCGATGGGCGACGCCTCGCCCGCCTACCGGGGTCCGGACGCCGTCGCCCCGCCGACGATGCTCCAGGCCTGGACGATGGGCGGGCTCTCCGGGCACACGGACGGCACGGGGCGCTCCGCCGCGTACGACGCCATGTTCGCGCTGCTCGACGGCGCCGGCTACACCTCCGTCGTCGCGACCGACTGCGAGCAGGAGTACCTCCGGCCGCTGCGCCCCGGCGACCGGATCACCTTCGACACGGTCATCGAGTCCGTCTCCCCGCGCAAGACGACCAAGCTCGGCACCGGCTACTTCGTCACCACCCGCACGGACGTCCGCGCCGACGGCGAACCGGCCGGGACGCACCGCTTCCGCATCCTCAAGTACCGCCCCGCGCGACGGAACAAGGACTCCGAGCCGGCGGCGCGCCGCCCCCGGCCCGTGATCAACCGCGACAACGCCGGGTTCTGGGCCGGGGTCGCCGAGCACCGCCTCCTCATCCAGCGCTGCACCGACTGCGCGACCCTGCGCCTCCCCTGGCTGCCCGGCTGCAACGCCTGCGGCGGCGCGGAGTGGGACACGGTCGAGGCGGGCGGCGAGGGCAAGGTTTTCAGCCATGTCGTCATGCACCACCCGCCGTTCCCCGCCTTCGCCCCGGACGGCGAGGGCGGGCCGTACGCCGTCGCGCTGGTCGAGCTGGCCGAGGGCGTCCGCATCGTCAGCAACGTGATCGGTGTGCCGTACGACAAGGTCCGCGTCGGCATGCCCGTACGCCTGGAGTTCCTCGTCACGGACCCCGACCTCGAACTGCCCGTCTTCCGGGCGAGCGAAGGAGGTTGAGATGGACTTCACCCCGAGCGAGGAACAGTCCACCGCGCAGGGGCTGGCCGCGCGGATCTTCGGCGACCTGTCCACGCACGAGCGGCTGGCGGCGGCCGGCACGGGCACGGACGCGGAGCTGTGGAAGGAGCTGTGCGCGGCGGGGCTGCCCGCCGCCGTCGAGGACATCGGGCTGCTCGGCCTCGTACTCCTCCTGGAGGAACAAGGGCGGACCACCGCCCAGGTCCCGTTCGCCGCCACCTGTGTGTACGGGCTGCTCGCGGTCGCCGAGCACGGTATGGCCGAGCAGCGCGAGCGCCTGCTGTCCGGCCTGCGCGAGGGTACGGCGGTGGCGACGGGCGCGTTCCCGGCCCGGGGCGGCGTCCACCTGGCGGGCGGTGCGCTGTACGGGGCCGTGCCCTGGGTTCCCTGGCTGAGGGATGCCACCCTGGTGCTGGTGGCGGACGACGACCGGGCCCTGTGGATCGTCGAGGCGGGCGCGTCGGGCGTCACCGTCGAACCGGTCGAAACGACCGCGCCCTGGGCCGCGGGCCGGCTGGTTCTCGACGGCGTACGAGGGGAGCGGCTGGGGAACGGGCAGCCGGGGGCGTACGCGGCCGTCCTCGCCACTGCCCGTACCGCCTTCGCCGGGCTCCAGGCCGGGGTGTGCGCGGGGTCGCTCGCGCGCGCGGTCCACCACACCGTCACTCGTGAGCAGTTCGGGCGTCCGCTCTCCACCAACCAGGGTGTCCTGCTCCGTGCCGCCGACGCCCACATGGACACCGAGGCGATCCGGGTCACCGCGTACGAGGCGGCCTGGCGTCACGACGAGCAACTGGCATGCGCAGCACAGGCGCTGACCGCCGCATGGTGGGCCTCGGAGGCGGGCAAGCGGGTCGTCCACGCGGGGCAGCATCTGCACGGCGGCACCGGGGCCGACCTCGACCACCCGGTCCACCGGCACTTCCTCTGGGGCCGTCAGCTCGACGCGTACCTCAGCTGCGGCAGCGAAGTCCTGGAGGAGCTGGGGATGTTGCTGGCGGCGGACGGACCTCAGGGGGACGCGTCATGACCTCCCAGCACCGCGTCGGCGACGAGCTGCCGCCCCTGGAGATCCCGGTGACCCGGACCCTGATCGTCACCGGGGCCATCGCCTCGCGCGACTACCAGGACGTGCACCACGACGCGGAGTCGGCCCGGGAGAAGGGCTCGCCCGACATCTTCATGAACATCCTCACCACCAACGGGCTCGTCGGCCGCTACATCACCGATCACTTCGGCCCCACCGCCGTCCTCCGCAAGGTCGCGATCCGCCTCGGGGCCCAACTACCCGGGCGATGTCACGCGGTTGACCGGACACATCACCGACGTAAGAGCCGGAGAACCCGCCGAAGCGGTCGTCCAGCTCACCGGTGACAACGGCATCGGCCGCCACGTCACCGGCACGGTCACCATCGCCCTTCCGCACAGAGGCGAGGAGGCGACATGAGCATCCGCAGAGCCGACTCGCTCGGCGGGAAAGCCGCGATCGTCGGCGTAGGCGCTACCGAGTTCTCCAAGGACTCCGGCCGCAGCGAACTGAAGCTGGCCGTCGAGGCCGTCCGCTCCGCCCTCGACGACGCCGGCCTCACCCCCGCCGACGTGGACGGGCTCGTCACCTTCACCATGGACACCAGCCCCGAGATCACCGTCGCCCAGGCGGCCGGGATCGGCGAGCTGTCGTTCTTCTCCCGGATCCACTACGGCGGCGGCGCGGCCTGCGCCACCGTGCAGCAGGCCGCCCTCGCGGTGGCGAGCGGCATCGCGGACGTCGTCGTCTGCTACCGGGCGTTCAACGAACGCTCCGGCCGCCGCTTCGGCTCCGGCGTCCAGCGGCGCGAGCCCACCGCCGAGGGCGCGGCGCTCGGCTGGAACCTGCCGTACGGGCTGCTCACCCCCGCCTCCTGGGTGGCGATGGCGGCCCAGCGCTACCTGCACGCGTACGGCCTCGACCCGGAGGTCTTCGGGCACGTGGCGGTCCTCGACCGGCGGCACGCGGCGCGGAACCCGGCGGCGTACTTCCACGGGAAGCCCATCACGCTCGCCGACCACGCCGCGTCCCGCTGGATCGTGGAGCCGCTGCGGCTGCTGGACTGCTGCCAGGAGACCGACGGCGGCCAGGCCCTCGTCGTCACCGGCGTGGAACGGGCCCGCGATCTGCCCCGGCCGCCCGCCGTCGTCGTCGCGGCGGCGCAGGGGGCGGGCCGGTCGCAGGAACAGATGACGAGTTTCTACCGGGACGGGCTGACCGGTCTGCCGGAGACCGCCGTCGTCGCCCGGCAGCTCTGGCGCAGCTCCGGGCTGTCCCCGGCCGACATCGATGTGGGCATCCTCTACGACCATTTCACCCCGTTCGTCCTGATGCAGCTGGAGGAGTTCGGTTTCTGCGGGCCGGGGGAGGCGGGTGACTTCGTCGCGGCGGACGCCCTGCCCCTGAACACCCATGGGGGTCAGCTGGGGGAGGCGTACCTCCATGGGATGAACGGCATCGCGGAGGCCGTCCGGCAGATCCGGGGCACCTCGGTGAACCAGGTGGCGGGCGCGGCGAGGTCGCTGGTCACGGCCGGTACGGGCGTCCCGACGTCGGGTCTGGTGCTGGGCGCGGACGGCTGAGCGGCGCCGCCCGGGCCCCGGGGTGCCCGGGGGCTCTCGGGGGTGGACCCTGACGGTCGCACGGAGGCCCCTCCCCCTTCAGGAGGTGCAGGGTGGACGCCCCCTACAACCTGAGGCGGACGGCCCTTCGGGACCTGGGGCCGATCCCCTCGGCGGCGGCCGCTCCTAGCGTTGAGTGCATGACCACGCCAGTCTGCACGGGCGCCTCCAGGGCAGCCTCTGCCACCGCCGCCGGCCACCCCCACGCGCCCTACGCGTCGTTCTCCTCGTACGTACGGGCCCGGGGGCCGGTCCTGCTGCGTACCGCGCGCTCGCTCACCGCGAACCCGTGCGACGCGGAGGACCT
Organism: Streptomyces sp. NPDC058375; assembly: GCF_042723425.1. NCBI lineage: Bacteria > Bacillati > Actinomycetota > Actinomycetes > Kitasatosporales > Streptomycetaceae > Streptomyces > Streptomyces sp. NPDC058375. The sequence goes on from NZ_JBHXJG010000307.1 coordinate 5,238, forward strand.
GCTGCAGACCGCGCTCACCAAGACGTACGTCGCGTGGGAGCGGATCGAGGACCACCGGGCGCTGGACGGCTACGTCCGCCGGGCCCTGCTCAACACCCGCACCTCGCAGTGGCGCAAGCGCAAGGTCGACGAGTTCGCCTGCGAGGAGCTGCCCGAGCGGGAGACCGTCCCGGCACCGGACCCGGCCGAGCAGCAGTCGCTGCACGACGCGATGTGGCGCGCGGTGCTCAAGCTCCCGGACCGCCAGCGGGCGATGGTCGTCCTGCGCTATTACGAGGACCTGAGCGAGGCCCAGACGGCGGAGGTGCTCGGCGTGTCGATCGGTACGGTCAAGAGCGCCGTCTCCCGCGCCCTCGGCAAGCTCCGCGAGGACCCGGAGCTGACGCCGGTCCGCTGACCGGGACAATCACCAGGGAACCGGGGCAATAGCCAGGAAGCCGGGGTAATCACCGAGTAACCGGGATAATCGTCAAGGATGCCACACCGCCCCGGGCGGGGTGCCCATATGGCCCCCGGTCAGGATTTTTCTCCCGTGAGTAGTGACATACCGCGTGGTATGTGCGCAGAATCAGCGGAACCTTACTGCCGCGTAGCGCCCACCGGGAGGACGCCGTGCTGAGCACCATGCAGGACGTACCGCTGACTGTCACCCGCATCCTGCACCACGGGATGACGATTCATGGGAAGTCTCAGGTCACGACCTGGACCGGCGAACCCGAGCCGCACCGCCGTACCTTCGCCGAGATCGGCGCCCGCGCCACCCAGTTGGCCGACGCACTCCGCGACGAGCTGGGCATCGACGGCGATCAGCGGGTCGCCACGCTCATGTGGAACAACGCGGAGCATGTCGAGGCCTACCTCGCCATCCCCTCCATGGGCGCCGTGCTCCACACCCTCAACCTCCGGCTGCCGCCGGAGCAGCTCGCCTGGATCGTCAACCACGCGGACGACAAGGTCGTGATCGTCAACGGCTCGCTGCTGCCGCTCCTCGTGCCGCTGCTGCCGCACCTGCCGAGCATCGAGCACGTGGTCGTCTCCGGCCCCGGGGACCGTTCCGCGCTCGCCGGCGTCGCCCCGCGCGTGCACGAGTACGAGGAGCTGATCGCGGGCCGCCCCACCACGTACGACTGGCCCGAGCTGGACGAACGCCAGGCCGCGGCCATGTGCTACACCTCCGGCACCACGGGCGACCCCAAGGGCGTCGTCTACTCGCACCGGTCGATCTACCTGCACTCGATGCAGGTCAACATGACCGAGTCGATGGGGCTGACCGACAAGGACACCACGCTGGTCGTGGTCCCGCAGTTTCACGTGAACGCATGGGGGCTTCCGCACGCCACGTTCATGAGCGGCGTCAACATGCTCATGCCGGACCGCTTCCTCCAGCCCGCCCCGCTCGCCGACATGATCGAGCGCGAGCGCCCCACGCACGCGGCCGCGGTCCCCACCATCTGGCAGGGCCTGCTCGCCGAGGTCACCGCCAACCCGCGCGACCTCACCTCCATGGCCAACGTGACCATCGGCGGCGCGGCCTGTCCGCCCTCGCTGATGGAGGCGTACGACAAGCTCGGCGTCCGGCTCTGCCACGCCTGGGGCATGACGGAGACCTCGCCGCTCGGCACGATGGCCCACCCGCCGGCCGGGCTGAGCGACGAGGAGCAGTGGCCCTACCGCGTCACCCAGGGCCGCTTCCCCGCCGGGGTCGAAGCGCGGCTGGTCGGCCCCGGCGGCGAACACCTCCCGTGGGACGGCGAGTCGGCCGGTGAGCTGGAGGTCCGGGGCCCCTGGATCGCCGCCGCCTACTACGGCGGGGCCGACGGCGAGCACCTGCGCCCCGAGGACAAGTTCAGTGAGGACGGCTGGCTGAAGACCGGCGACGTCGGCGTGATCAGCACCGACGGCTTCCTCACCCTCACCGACCGGGCCAAGGACGTCATCAAGTCGGGTGGCGAGTGGATCTCCAGCGTCGAGCTGGAGAACGCGCTGATGGCCCACCCGGACGTCGCGGAGGCGGCCGTCGTCGCCGTGCCGGACGAGAAGTGGGGCGAGCGTCCGCTCGCGACCGTCGTCCTCAAGGAGGGCGCGACCGCCGACGTCGACTACGAGGCGCTGAAGGCGTTCCTCGCCGAGTCGGGCATCGCCAAGTGGCAGCTGCCGGAGCGCTGGTCGGTGATCCCCGCCGTGCCGAAGACGAGCGTCGGCAAGTTCGACAAGAAGGTGATCCGCAAGCAGTACGCGGAGGGCGAGCTGGACGTCACCCAGCTCTGACCGTTCGAGCCGTACGTTTCACGTGAAACAGGGCGGGGGCGGTACGGGATTCCCGTACCG
>NZ_JBHXJG010000308.1:0-7540 GCF_042723425.1 Streptomyces sp. NPDC058375
GCCACGAGTCGTGGCCGGCCGCGTTCGCCGGAACCGGAACCGGAAGGAGAAGAGATGTTGTCCGGGTCAGTCCCTGAACTGCCGATCGTGGTGCTCGACACCCTCATGCCTACGGCTCAGCGCCTCGTGGTGCACCGCCGGGGCTCCACGGTCTGGGAAGTGGAGAGCCATCGGGGCCACTACGCCGTAAAGCTCGGCCATCCGGTCGAGGGCACGGCCGACTGGCCCGCCCAGCCCTGGACCGCGCTCGCACCCGGACGCGAGGGGGCCGTGCTGCATCGCCTCGGTTCGGATGACGTGGCGTACGGCACGTGGGAGCGCGGAACGTGGAACCTCCAGCCGTGGCGCGAGGGGTCGGACCTCTACCAACTGTGGGAGCCCTGCCGCGTCAAGGACTCGCCCGTCGAACTGCACACCAGCGTCGCACTGGGCTGTGTCGAGGCGCTGGCCGAGCTTCACGCCAAGGGGTGGGCTCACGGTGACGTACAGCCCGCCCACTTCGTCATCGGGCCGGAGCGGACGCATCTCATCGACCTCGCCCTCGCTCGGGGCGGGCATGTACCCGAAGAGTACGACTTCCCGTTCCGCGGCTGCCTGGTCCACTACGAGGCTCCGGAGATCGCGCGCAGTGTGCTCGCCATCGGAGAGGCCGAACCCACACAGGAAGCCGACATCTACGCGCTGGGCGCATCCCTGCTCATTTCCGCCACGGGCTGGCGTGCCGTCGAGTACCCGGACGACGCACCCCGCCCCGAACAGAGGCGAGCCGTCGCGAGCGGCAGGCGTCGGCCCGTCCGAGCGCCGGGCGAGCTGGGCGACCTGATCGACACCATGCTCAGTCCGGCTCCCGGCGACCGGCCCACAATCCAAGGGGTCCGTGAGGCCCTGCGCTGAGCCGCACTCGGCAGGATGCGAATCTATAACCCTCTGATCCGTAGTCAGATGGCCGGTGACCCGTAGTCAGGTCGGGGCCGCCGATAGTCGGGTCGGGTGGGCCCTCGGTTGGGGGTTCATCCGTCAGAGCGGATTATCCGGGCCTTAAGGCAACCTTAAGGCCCGGTGGCGTCGCCGTCCGGGCAATTCCCGTCGGGCTGGGCGTCGTCGCAGCTCAGGAAGGCCGTTCGTGGGGTTGGATTGCCGTAGGCATATGCCAAAAGCCTTCCGTGGGCCGCGTTGGGCCGGGGTGCGGATTCCGAAGGAACGGCCCCGGAGGGCGAATCGTGCGGCCATGATGGTGGGCATGGCGGGCCTGGAGGGTGTGGAGCAGCCGCGACCGCGCAGCAGCGCGACGGCGGCACGCAGTTCGTCGATCGTGGATGACGAACAGGCGTTCAAGGCGCTGGAGTTGTTCGGAAATCCGACCGAGGGGGAAGTCCGGCTGCCGTCCCGCCCGGAGTCGGCGGCTACGGCCCGGCGGCTCACTTCCTGTGTCGTGCTCCGCCAGTGGGCCCTCTCGCCGCAGACCGCCGAGTACGCGGTGCTCCTGGTTTCCGAGCTCGTCGGCAACGCGGTGCGTCACACCGGGGCCCGGGTCTTCGGGTTACGCATGGTGCGCCGCCGGGGGTGGATCCGCATCGAGGTGCGCGACCCCTCGCGCGGGCTGCCGTGTCTGATGCCGGTGCGTGAGATGGACGTCAGCGGCCGGGGGCTCTTCCTCGTCGACAAGCTCTCCGACCGCTGGGGTGTGGACCTGCTGCCGCGCGGCAAGACCACCTGGTTCGAGATGCGGATCTCCGACCGCTGATACGGGGAAGTCTCCCCCTCCGGCTGATACGCAGAAGCCCCCGGTCGGCCGGGGTGCGGCGCTGCGGGGGCTTCTGACGGGGGCCGTGAAATGGGGGGTGTGTTCACGGCCGCTCTGGACGACCTGGCCCGGGTCAATGGGGGTCGTGGCTCCGACTATGGCAGACGGGCGACCTCGGTGCCAAAGCGACTTGTCGGGGTATTTAAGGATTAAAAGGACATCCTTGAGTTGAATCGCAGGTGTGCTCGGTCACTCGCCTGGGTTTCCATGCATCCTTATGGCATCCCTTGAATGATTCATTGATCATCTGTTGAACTGCTCAATCGTCCTATTTCGGTCAGTGCGCCCCTACTGTGTCCCCGGGAATCGGTCGTACCCGTGGAACGCGAGGTGGTCGGGCATGGACGGACACAGGGCTCCGGTGGGCCGCCGTGACGTACTGGGCGCGGGGGCCGGGGCGCTGGCCGCCGCCCTCGCCGCGGGCTGCGCCGCCCCCGGCTCCCGTGCCCCGGCCGCGCCCGGCCCCAGCGCCCCGGGCCCCGCCGGGGCCGCCGCCCCGGGCACTCTCCCGGCCGCCGCCCCGCGCCGCTTCCCCGGGCTGCCCTTCCGGATCACGCACGGCCCCCGGGACCGGCCCCGCGTCGCCCTCACCTTCGACGGGCGGGGCGACCCGGACCTCGCCCGTGCCGCACTCGCCCGGTGCGAACAGGCCGGGGCGCGCGTCACGGTTCTCGCGGTCGGGACCTGGCTCGGCGAGCACCCCGGCCTGGCCCGCCGGATCCTCGACGGGGGGCACGAGATCGGCAACCACACCGAGCACCACCTCGACCTCGCGGCCCTGGACGAGCGCGCCGCGTACGAGGAGATCGCCGCCTGCGCCCGGCGGCTGCGCCGGCTCACCGGGTCCATCGGCTCCTGGTTCCGGCCCTCGCCCACCGCGTACGCCTCCCCGCTCGTCCAGCGCCTCGCCCGGCGGGCCGGCTACCCCCATGTCCTCGGCTGTGACGTGGAGTCGCTCGACCATGCGGCCACTCGCGTCGCCGCCGTCACCCGGAAGGTCGCCGGGGAGCTGCGCAACGGATCGGTCGTGGAGCTGAGCCTCGGCCGCCCGGTCACCGTCGACGCGCTGCCGCTGCTCCTCGCCGAGATCGGCCGGCGCGGGCTGCACGCCGTGACGGCCACGGAGCTGATGGGCCGACCGGCCGCCGACGTCACCCGGACGGCCCGATAATCTGACCCCTGACATTCGGCATCACGAAGGGGCGGAACAGTGGCGGACATCGAGTCGGCGCGCACGGTATTCGACAAGTTCGACGCGAACGGCGACGGCCTCATCACGGCCAACGAATACAAGAGCGCGATGGCCCAGCTGGGCGACCCCTTCGTCACCGAGACGGTGGCGCAGGCGATCATCAACGCCCACGACGGCAACGGCGACGGCCTGCTCACCTTCGACGAGTTCTGGGCCGCGCAGAACAAGGCCTGAGCCGGGTAGAGCTTCATCCGTTGCGGCGGCCGGTCCCGCGCCGGTCGGGGCCGGCCGCCGACGGGTACGTCCGGAGGGCTCCCTTCCGGGTGCCTTGCGGGCCTCCCGCCCACCGTGCGCGGCTTGCTGCGGCTTTGTCCACCGGCGAGGATCGAGCCGTGATGTTCTCCGGACCTCCCGCCGACCCGGCTGCGCCGGCCGGCCTCGGCATACCCCCCGCGGCGGCGGCCGTTCAGGCGTCGACCACGCCGACCGCGCCGGTCACGCCGACGACGCCTTCGGGCGATGCGCCGCGCGTCGGCGCGATACCCGGGGGAGCGTCCGGGCAGGCGGCGGCCGGACGCTCGTGGACGGCTCCTCTCCTGCTCTGCGCAGCAGGCGTCCTCGCCCTCCTCATCGCCCTGTTCGGGCCCGGCCTCGTCGCCCGCGGCACCGGCGAGCTCCGGATACCCGGCGCGGGGCCGACCACCGTGCTCCGCACCGTCCTCTTCGCCGCGCTCGCCCTCCACCTGGGCGAACTCCTCGCCCCGCAGCTCATCCGGCCCGTCCGGGGCCGACCCCGTACCGCCGTACGGAGCTGGGCGGTGCTCGCCTCGCTCGCCGGGTCCGCCGCAGCGGCCGGGCAGATCGTCCGGCTCGCCGCCGTCAGCGATCTCGGGATCACCGAGACCTACGGCACCCGCGAGGGCGGACTGCTCCTCCTCATCGCCAACGGCCTGGTCCTCGCCGCCCTCTGCGCCGCGAGCAAACGCCCCGCCCTCGCACTCGTCCCGCTCGCCGTCGTCATCGGCGCGGAGGCCCTGCGCGCCCACCCAGAGGCGTACAGCCCCGAGTTCGGCGCCGCCCTCACCGTCGTCCATCTGACGGCCGCCTCGCTGTGGACCGGCGGTCTGCTGTACGTCCTGCGCACCATGTGGCTCTGGCGCGGCTCGCCCGTCGCGGCCCGCGCGCTGCTCGGCCGGTACGCGCGCCTGGCGATCTGGCTGTACGTCGCCCTCGCTGCCACCGGCACCGCCTCGATGCTGCGCCGGCTGCCGTTGGACGTGGTGTTCACCTCCGCCTACGGGCGCACCCTGCTGGTCAAGCTGGCGCTGATGGCCGTCGTCAGCATGCTGGCCCTGGCGGCGCGGCGGCGGATGCTCCGGGACACCGACCCGTCGGTCGCGCACCGGCTGGCCCGCCGTGAACAGGTCGTACTGGGACTGGTCGTCGTGGTCTCGGCCGTCCTCACCGTGGTCCCCGACCCGCACTGGATCTCGCTCAGGCCCTAAGAGGCGTTCCGGTACGGCTTCCAGCTCCGCAACTCGTCGTCGCGCGGGGCCAGGACCACGGCCGGACTCTCCTGACCGTCCCGGCCGTCCTGGCCGCCCTGGCCGCCCTGGCCGAAGAACCCCACCGGCCGCCGCGCGTCCCAGGACGGCCACCCCGGATCCCCGTCCGTCACGAAGCCGACCCACGCCCGGTGCATCGCGTCCGCCAGCTCCTGCGGGGCGTCCGGGCCGGTCAGCGCCCGGGTGTCGGGGTGGGCGAGCGTGTCGAACACGAACCCCAGCTCCAGCGCGTGACAGGCCCCGAGCCGCTGTACGGGGGTGGGCCAGCCGAACTCGTACACGTACGTGGCCCCGGGCGTCCCGGTCCGGGCGTCGGCCAGCCGGTTGAGCGGCACCCGCAGCAGCAGGTCCGTCGCGAGCGCGCCCAGGACCTCACCCGGTGTGGCGTCGGGGCGGTTGGCCCGGTAGGTGCGGGCGGTGGCGTTCGGCACCCGGAACTTCAGCAGAGCCAGGCGCAGCTTCAGCCGGCTGATCCCCTCGGTCAGGCCGCCGGGCACGAACCAGAGCCGGTACTCCTCGGTGTTCGTCCCCAGCAGCAGGTCCACCCCGGCGGACGCGCCCGCCTCCAGCGCCGCCACCGGGTCGTGGGGCAGCAGGTCGCCGTCGACGACCAGCTCGAAGGAGTGGCGGCCGGTCAGCGGGTTCCCGCCGCTGGTCACCTCGGTCTGCGCGGTCAGCAGCGCCTCCGGGTCCACGGCGGCCAGCGCGGCGGCCGTCGCGGGAACCCCGAGCCGCTTGGCGATCAGCTCGGTCGTCCCGCGCGCCGCGTCCGGGGGCAGCGCGGCGGGTGCCCCGCTCTGGAGCACCGCCCGCCGGAAGAGCCCCGCCGACCGGGGCGCGGCCAGCAGCCCGGCGACGGAGATCGCCCCCGCCGACTCCCCGGCCACCGTCACCCGCTCCGGGTCGCCGCCGAACGCCGCGATGTTGTCGCGCACCCACTCCAGGGCGGCCAGCTGGTCCAGCAGCCCCCGGTTCGCGGGTGCGTCCGGGAGGACGCCGAAGCCCTCGACGCCCAGGCGGTAGTTGACGGAGACGAGCACCACCCCGTCCCGGGCGAACGCCCACCCGTCGTACACCGGCACCGCGGAGGAGCCGTGCACCAGCGAGCCGCCGTGGATCCACACGAGGACGGGGAGACCGGCGGCGTCCGGCCGGGGCCAGGGTGTCCACACGTTGAGGTTCAGCCAGTCGTCGCCCGGGACCGCCGGATCCGGCAGCAGCCGGTCCAGCGGCGGGGCGTAGGGCCGCTTGGGGGCGGTGGGACCGTACGCCACGGCCTCGCGCACCCCGGTCCACGGCTCCGGCGGCTCGGGCGCGCGGAACCTCCGCGCGCCCACCGGCGCAGCGGCGTACGGGATGCCGCGGAAGACCGCGACGCCCCGCTCCACCGCACCGCGCACGGTGCCGTGCGCGGTCCTTGCCCGCGGGGGAGTCCCCGCCACGATGTCGGTCATGGTGCCTGCCAACCTCTCTCGCGGTGCGGTGCGGTGGTCCGGGCGGCTACTTCAGATGGACCAGCCCGTCCGTGGTCAGGGTCGGGCGGCCCTTCGTGCCGACGACCACGATCTTGACCGTGTGCTTGGCGCTGGAGGACCACGACGTCGTCCAGATCGCGTCCCGGTACTTGGTGGTGGAGGACTTCAGGTCCACCGTGGCGGCCTTCTTGCCGTCGACATAGACGTATGCCTGCCCCGAAGTGGCGGCCCGCGACACCACCCAGGCGGCTGACCGGCCGGTGAACGTCCAGCTGAGGCTCGCGTTCTTGGTGCTGCTGGAGTACGACTTGCCGCCCGGATAGCTGCCGGAGGACTTGGTGGTCCACGTTCCGGTCTTCTTGGCAGCGGACTCCGGGAGGATCACCGGGGTGCCGGAGACCGAGGCGGCGGCCGTGTTGCCCGCGTGGTCGTACGCCGTCATCTTCCACGCGGTCGCCGTGCCGGGCTTCGCGGTGTGCGAGGCGCTGCCCGTGGTGGGACCGTACGTCCTGGCGACGGGCGCGGTGAGCCGGACCTCCTTGAGGGCGGCGGCGTCGGTGGCCTTCCACTTCAGGGTGAGCGGAACGGCGGTGGCGTTCACCGTGCCGGTGCGCAGGGTGAGGGCGGGCTTGGTGGAGAAGACCGGCGGTGTGGTCTCGGCGACCACGGTCGCGACCGGGGACAGTGAGGTCTTCCCCGACTGGTGGGTGGCCCGGACCTGTACGGCGTGCTTGCCGGCGGGGAGGGTCGCGGCGGCCGACATGACGCTGCCCTTGACGGTGGCCACGGGCTTTCCGCCGGCGAGCAGTTCGTAACTCCGGACGAGGGGCGCGGGTGTGGTCGCCCGCCACCCGACGGTGATCTTCGACCGGGTGTAGTACGTGGAGCCGGAGGCGTCCGCCCCGGTCACCGAGGCGATGGTGAGGCCCGTGACGGGGCCGGCGGCCAGCGAGCGGATGGCGGGGAGCTGGGCGTACAGGCTCCCGCCGGGGCACTCGGTGTTGAACCCGTCGCGGTGTCCGGAGATCTGCTGGAAGGGGTAGGCCCGGCCCGCGTTGAACGTCTTCCCGGCGAAGTTCATGCCGTCCGCCCCGGCGGTCAGCTGGACCGAACTGGCCGGGTCGCCCTTGTACTGCCCGAGCTTCCACGCGGCGACGCGGGCGACGGCGGTGGTCGCCGCGGTCGCGGCCTTGGTGTCGGTGTACATGCCGATCACGGCGATCCCGGCGGTGTCCCGGTTGAAGCCGTAGGTGTGCGCCCCCATCACGGGCCGGTCCAGGTGACGCCGAGCAGGCTGAAGGGTTCGGTGGCGCGGCGCGAGAGCGAGGCGGAGCCGCCGTCGGCGGAGGTCTTCAGCGCGGCGCGGTGCACATCGGCCTTCACCGGACCGGACTTGGCGTCCGCCGCCCGCCCGTCGCCGTCGGCGTCGGAGGTGCCGGTCACGCCCTGGAACACCAGGTCGCCCACCACGGCCGCCGTGGTGACGGCGGCCGTGGTCCAGACT
>NZ_JBHXJG010000309.1:0-7483 GCF_042723425.1 Streptomyces sp. NPDC058375
GCGTTGGACGATCATGACGTGGGTACCCGGTGAGCCACTGGACCGCAGCTCGATCAGCCGCGGCGGCCATGCGGCCGACGCGCTGGCGGACTTCCTCAAGGCACTCCACGTGGCGGCGCCCGCCGACGCTCCGGGCCCCTCGGACCGGGGCGCTCACCCGAGCGCGTACACCGAGGGTTTCGACCAGTTCTTCCGAGCCGTCGTCCCCGACGGCATCGCCGACGAGGTCCGGGCCGTCTGGGACGACGCGGTCGCCGCCCCCGCGTGGGAGGGCCCGCCGGTGTGGGTGCACGGCGACCTGCACCCCGCGAACGTCGTCGTGTCGGACGGGACGCTCTCGGGCGTGATCGACTTCGGCGACCTGTTCGCCGGCGATCCGGCGTGGGACCTCGCGGCCGCGTGGGTGATCCTCCCCGAGGGCGCCGCCGCGCGGTTCTTCGACACGTACGCGCGTGCGGACGGCGCGACCGTCCGGCGCGCCCGCGGACTGGCCGCGCTGAAAAGCCTCTTCCTCATGCTCATGGGGCAGAACGGAGACCGGGGCCTCCCCGGCGGCAAACCGGCCTGGGGGCCCGCGGGCCGGGCGGCGCTCGATCGCGTTCTCCGTACGGACGTGGGGTGATCGCGCTCCGCCTGCGTACCGGGGGGTGCGAGCGGGATGCTCAGCCGACGACGGGAAGCTGCCGGGCGAAGCGGCGGACGGCATCGCTGAAGGCGTCCGGGGCGTCGAAGTTCGCGAGATGTCCCGCCCGTGGGATCAACTCGACACGAGCGTCCGGATGCGCCCGCGCGAAGTCGGCCTCGCCGGACCGGAAGACGGTGTCCTTCTCGCCGTTCAGGATCAGTACCGGTGCCGCCACATGACGCAGCGCGTCCGTGCCGAAGCGTCCCAACACCTCGCCCCAGGCGGCGGGCAGCGTGCGGAAGGCGTAGCCGGAGCGGATGGTCGCCTCCACCACCTCCCGTGGGTGGTGCCGCAGCAGCAGCCGGTCGTTCCACCGGGTCAACCGGTCCGCTGGTATGCGGGGGACCAGGCCGGCGACCCACCGGTAGGGCGTGGCCCACGGCCCGCGAGTGGAGGCGCTGGCACCCGCGAGAACCAGCCCGCGCACCTGTTCCGGACGGCTCCGCGCGAACTCCAGCGACGCGTATCCGCCGAGCGAGTGCCCGACCACCAGGGCCGGGCCGCGGCCGAGCGAGTCCACCGCGGAGGCGATGACCTCCGTCGCGGCGCTCAGACTCCAGGGCTGCGCCGAGCGCGCTCCGTGGCCGGGCAGGTCGATGGCGGTCACCGGGAACTCCTCCCGGAGTGCGGTGAGTTGAGTGCTCCACTGTCCTGCGCTGAAACGTGTCCCGTGCACGAAGACGATGGGCGGTGCATCGGCTGTTGTCATCGGCCCCCCAAGTGAGGCCCCCAGATTAGTGGCCGCGCGGTGCGTACATGATGACGGCCATGCCGGCGAGACAGACCAGGGCCCCGATGACGTCGAAGCGGTCGGGGCGGTAGCCGTCGGCGACCATGCCCCAGGCGATCGACCCGGCGACGAAGATGCCGCCGTATGCGGCGAGGATGCGGCCGAAGTTGTCGTCGCTCTGGAGGGTGGCGACCACACCGTACAGACCGAGCGCGATGACGCCGGCGCCGATCCAGGCCCAGCCCTTGTGCTCGCGGATGCCCTGCCAGACCAGCCAGGCTCCCCCGATCTCGAACAGCGCGGCGACGACGAACAGGGCGATGGAACGGGCGACGAGCACGGTGGGGACTTTCTGGTGAGGGCGGGCGGGACGGTGCGTGCGGTTTCGGGCGGGGTGAGGCGTGGCGGGGGCGTCAGTGAGCGGAGCCGAAGAGATCCGTGAGCAGCGCACCGCCGTCGGCAGGCGCGCGGACCTCCAGGTGCAGACGCGGGCCGTCCAGGTGGAGGCGGAAGTCGAAGAAAGGGCAGCATCGCTGCTCCGCGGCTGCCAGTTCGGCGATGCGCGTGGCCCGGTCGACGGGCAGGGTCAGCCGCAGCCCGTCCGGCACGGCGGCCCGGGTGGCGCCGTCGACGGCCTCGCGCCAGTGGGCGGTGCGCTCGTGGAGCCCCTCGCCGCTCAGCGAGCAGGCCACCGGCGCGGCGCGCCACCGCTCCGCCTCCTGTTCGGCGGCCCGCCGACCGGGCGTGAGGACGACATCGACCGGCTGTCCGCCACGGGCCCCGCCGGAGGCCGGGGCCGAGTCCGGGGCTGGGGCCGGAGCCCCGCCCAAGGCCGCGCCCGCGGTCGAGGTCCGACCCGAGCCCGGGGCCGGGGCCGGGCCCCCGCGCCGAGGCAGGGCCAGAGCTGAGTCCGAGGCCGAGCCGGACCCCGGCCCCGCGCCCGCGCCCGAGCCCGAGCCCAAGTCCGACCCCGGCCCCGGCCCCCCGGCCAGGAAGCCGCACTCCGGATCGCAGCGCCCGGCCCGGTCCGGCAGCGCGTCCAGATGCGCCAAGGCGCCACGGAGCGAGGCCGTGAACGCCGCGAGCTCGGCGGCGCGGGCCTCGGCCTCGGTGAGCCGGGTGGCGATCCGGGGCCGCAGATCGGCCTTCACGTCCCGGCAGGCGCCGGCCTCCCACACCCCGACCAGCTCGCCGATCTCCTCCAGTGCCAGCCCCAGGTGCTTCGCCGCGCCGATGAACGCCAGCCGTTCGACCGCTTCCTCGCCGTACACCCGGTACCCGGCGGGGGTCCGGTCGGCGGAGAGCAGCCCCGCGCTCTCGTAGAACCGCAGGGTCGTGGCCGGCATCCCGCTGCGCTCGGCGAGCTGGGAGATCCGCATGGAGGTCATGCCAGGACCGTAGACCTTCCACCTGACTGGAAGGTCAAGACGTCGGGGCTCCGCGTCGGCACCCCGTGGCGGGGCGGGCCCCCCGGGGGGAGTCACCACGCCGGTCACCCCACAGGCCTGCGATAGGTTGCCCGCCATGCCCGCCATGCCTGCCATGCCCGATCTCGGATCCGTGACCTGGCCTCCCGCACCCATCAAGACCGAGCGGCTCCTGCTCCGTGAGCCCGAGGCCCGGGACCGCGGAGCGCTCATCGAGCTGCTGGCCTCCCCGGAAGTGAGCGCCTTCCTCGGCGGCCCCCAGCCGCGTGACGGGCTCGAACGCGCGATACCCGAGGAGCCCCGACGCCGTTCCGGCCTCTTCGTCGTCGATCTCGACGGAGCGATGATCGGCCAGGTCACGCTCACCAAGGACACGGGACACCTCCGCCAGGCTGCCGGGCGGGCCGAGCTCGGCTATCTGTTCCTGCCGCAGGTGTGGGGGTACGGCTACGCCGCCGAGGCCTGCGAAGCGGCCCTCGGCTGGTTCGCCGACGCGCTGCCCGGCGAACCGGTCGTCCTCGCCACCCAGATCGCCAACCTCCGCTCCCTGCGCCTCGCGGCGAAGCTGGGATTCACCGAGGCCGAACGGTTCGAGGAGTGGGGAGCCGAGCAGTGGATGGGTGTGTGGAGTTGTCCTCGGGCAATCACGTGATGCCGGCTCTGTCCGTCGACACCGTGGCCCCGGGGGACCGCAGATCACGTGTTCCCGACCGTCGACGGCAGCAGCTGCCCGGTCGTTGCCGACCCACGCCGGCGCCAGTACGCGTACGTCAGGATGCCGAGCATCGGGCCCCACAGGACCAGGGGGACGTAGGAGGCGTAGAAGTAGACGGTTTCCCAGCCGCCGGCCTTGCTCGGGAAGTCGGCCGGCAGCGGATCGCCATTGGTTTTGGACTGGGTGACCGTGGTGGCGGTCGCGATGATGGTGAAGACCAGGGTCAGGACCGTCGCCCCGATCGCGGCCGGGACGACCGCGGCGGCTGTCGGTACCCGCCGCCCGCGCAGCCACGGCATCCAGCGCGGGAACACCTCGCCCCAGCGGGCAACCAGCCCGACGGCTGTGAACGCGAGGACCTCGGAGAGGAGGGTGAGGAAGACGATGTAGCCGTTCATCGCCCAGTCTTCGATGGCCCCGCCCCGTTTGTCCTCGGTGAACAGCACTCCCAGGCGCCAGATTCCGGACGGAAGCACCACCAGCGGCACGGTGTAGGCGACCAGGCGGGCCCAGCGCGGTACCCCTGCTGCGGGCTCGTGAGCCGCTCGCCACGCCCGCCGCAGGCGGCCCTCTCCGCGTGGCGCGAGTGCCGATTCTCCGGGTGTCGTGGTCGGCCTGGCCATGGGCATCTGCGCTCCTCACGTCCACGGGCCGGACCGGCCCGTGCGTCGATATTCCCAGCCGACGAGGCAGGTCAGGATCCTTCCGCGTACGGAACCGCCTCCGCCGGGCGGGCGAGAGCGACTCCGGCCGCTCCCCCCAGGGAGTGAGGTGGCGCCAGAAGGTGACGCGCCTCGTACGCCTGGATCGACTGGCAGAGGACAGAGGACAGAGGACAGAGGACGAAGGACAGAGGGCAGAGGGCAGAGCAGAGGGGGGCACCTGGGCATGACCGAACGGCGGCTATGTACTAGAGTTATCTCGACATCGAGATATCTGCCGAGGCGCACCACAGCCGCCGCCCGGTAAGGGTTACCTAACTAACCCTTACCTTAGCGGATGGCCGGAGCCGTAGGTGGCAAAACGCGGCGCCGGCTGCCAATGAGGCGCGGCGCGGTAGACGCGCACATTGAAGAAGGAGACTGTCGTGTCGGCGAACAGCTTCGACGCCCGCAGCACGCTGCGCGTGGGCGACGAGTCGTACGAGATCTTCAAGCTGGACAAGGTAGAGGGCTCCGCGCGCCTGCCGTACAGCCTGAAGGTCCTGCTGGAGAACCTGCTCCGTACCGAGGACGGCGCGAACGTCACCGCCGACCACATCCGGGCCATCGGCGGCTGGGACTCCCAGGCTCAGCCCAGCCAGGAGATCCAGTTCACGCCGGCCCGCGTGATCATGCAGGACTTCACCGGCGTGCCCTGTGTCGTGGACCTCGCCACCATGCGTGAGGCCGTCAAGGAGCTCGGCGGTGACCCGGCGAAGATCAACCCGCTGGCCCCGGCCGAGTTGGTCATCGACCACTCGGTCATCGCCGACAAGTTCGGCACCAAGGAAGCCTTCGGCCAGAACGTCGAGCTGGAGTACGGCCGCAACAAGGAGCGCTACCAGTTCCTGCGCTGGGGCCAGACCGCCTTCGATGAGTTCAAGGTCGTCCCCCCGGGCACCGGCATCGTCCACCAGGTGAACATCGAGCACCTGGCCCGCACCGTCATGGTCCGTAACGGCCAGGCGTACCCCGACACCCTCGTCGGCACCGACTCGCACACCACCATGGTCAACGGCCTCGGCGTGCTCGGCTGGGGCGTCGGCGGCATCGAGGCCGAGGCCGCGATGCTCGGCCAGCCGGTCTCCATGCTCATCCCGCGCGTCGTCGGCTTCAAGCTGACCGGTGAGCTGAAGCCCGGCACCACCGCCACCGACCTCGTGCTGACCATCACCGAGATGCTCCGCAAGCACGGCGTCGTCGGCAAGTTCGTCGAGTTCTACGGTGAGGGCGTCGCCGCCACCTCGCTCGCCAACCGCGCCACTATCGGCAACATGTCGCCGGAGTTCGGCTCCACCGCCGCGATCTTCCCCGTAGACGACGAGACCCTGAACTACCTGCGCCTGACCGGCCGCGACGCCCAGCAGGTCGCCCTCGTCGAGGCGTACGCCAAGGAGCAGGGCCTCTGGCTGGACCCGGCCGCCGAGCCGGACTTCTCCGAGAAGCTGGAGCTCGACCTCGCCACGGTCGTCCCCTCGATCGCCGGCCCGAAGCGCCCGCAGGACCGCATCGTCCTGGCCAACGCCTCCCAGCAGTTCGCCCAGGACGTGCGCAACTACGTCGCGGACGAGATGGAGGCGAGCAAGGAGTCCTTCCCGGCCTCCGACGCCCCGTCCAGCACGCCGAACGGCGTCCCGTCCAAGCCGGTCACCGTCACAGCCCCCGACGGCTCGACGTACGAGATCGACCACGGCGCCGTCACCGTCGCCGCGATCACCTCCTGCACCAACACCTCGAACCCCTACGTCATGGTCGCCGCCGCGCTCGTGGCGAAGAAGGCCGTCGAGAAGGGCCTGACCCGCAAGCCGTGGGTCAAGACCACCCTCGCCCCGGGTTCGAAGGTCGTCACCGACTACTTCGACAAGGCGGGCCTGACCCCGTACCTCGACAAGGTCGGCTTCAACCTCGTCGGCTACGGCTGCACCACCTGCATCGGCAACTCCGGCCCGCTGCCGGAGGAGGTCTCCAAGGCCGTCAACGACAACGACCTCGCGGTCACGTCGGTCCTCTCCGGCAACCGCAACTTCGAGGGCCGGATCAACCCCGACGTCAAGATGAACTACCTGGCGTCCCCGCCGCTGGTCGTCGCGTACGCCATCGCCGGTTCGATGAAGGTCGACATCACCAAGGACGCCCTCGGCGTCGACCAGGACGGCAACGCGGTCCACCTCGCGGACATCTGGCCCTCCGAGGCCGAGGTCAACGACGTCGTGGCGAACTCCATCGGCGAGGACATGTTCAACAAGTCCTACCAGGACGTCTTCGCGGGCGACGCCCAGTGGCAGGCGCTGTCGATCCCGACCGGCGACACCTTCGAGTGGGACTCCGAGTCCACCTACGTGCGTAAGCCCCCGTACTTCGAGGGCATGACGATGGAGACGTCCCCGGTCGAGGACATCACCGGCGCCCGGGTGCTCGCCAAGCTCGGCGACTCGGTCACCACCGACCACATCTCCCCGGCCGGCGCCATCAAGGCCGACACCCCGGCCGGCAAGTACCTCACGGAGCACGGCATCGAGCGCCGTGACTTCAACTCCTACGGCTCGCGCCGAGGCAACCACGAGGTCATGATCCGCGGCACGTTCGCCAACATCCGCCTGCGCAACCAGATCGCGCCGGGCACCGAGGGCGGCTACACCCGCGACTTCACCAAGGCCGACGAGGGCGCCCCGGTGTCGTTCATCTACGACGCCTCCCAGAACTACCAGGCCGCGGGCACCCCGCTGGTGATCCTGGCGGGCAAGGAGTACGGTTCCGGCTCGTCCCGCGACTGGGCCGCCAAGGGCACCGCGCTCCTGGGCGTCAGGGCCGTCATCGCCGAGTCCTACGAGCGCATCCACCGCTCGAACCTCATCGGCATGGGCGTCCTCCCGCTCCAGTTCCCCGAGGGCCACACCGCCGAGACCCTCGGCCTCACCGGCGAGGAGACCTTCTCCTTCACCGGCGTCACCGAGCTGAACAACGGCACCACCCCCCGTACGGTCAAGGTCACCACCGACACCGGTGTGGAGTTCGACGCGGTCGTCCGCATCGACACCCCCGGCGAGGCCGACTACTACCGCAACGGCGGCATCCTGCAGTACGTGCTCCGCAGCCTGATCCGCAGCTGATCAGTCCGATCCGCAGCTGAGCAGTCCGATCCGCGGCTGACTCAGTCCGACCCGCGGTTGATCAGATCAGCGTGCGGCACAGCGCAAGGGCTGCGCTCCGGGTTCTCCCCGGGGT
>NZ_JBHXJG010000310.1:0-7473 GCF_042723425.1 Streptomyces sp. NPDC058375
CCCGGAGCACGGGCACGGGGACACGGCATCAGCGGTCGGGACGCGCTGTCATGGCCGCTCAGTGTTCCAGCGGGGCCGTGTCCCGGGTCATGCGCCCGATGAGGTCCGCCGCCCGTTCCGGGTGGCGGTCCAGCCAGCTGCCGAAGTGCTCCCGGACGCCCTGCTCGACGCCGTCGCGCACGGCGGCTCCGCCCAGCCGGCCGCGGGTGGAGCCTTCATACTCCGGGCGGTCCAGTCTCACCGAGACGACCGCTGTCAGCCACCTCCCGCACACGTCCGGCCAGCATCGCGAACGAACACTCCACGGTGTCGAAGATGTCGGGGTCGGGCCGGAAGGCGATCGTGGTCCCGGTGTCCGTCGCCGGTCCCACGGCGGCAGGCGGGGCGAGTGCGACGCCGCGCGCGTACTCCTGGACCCAGCGCGCTCCCCCGCGCCGCACCTCGGCCGTGAGGCGGCTCGACAGAGCGGTGGCGGCACAGGGTCCTACACCGTAGACGCTCCAGCGGACGGCGTTTCGGCCGTCGGGCCGAAGTCCGGTGTCCGGCCTGGTCAACAGGGTTTCCAGACCGTCGCCGACGCAGGCTCCGCCCGCATCCGCCTCGAACGGGACGCCCGGCCCGTCGTCGGTGATCCGGATGCCGCCGTCCCGGGTGAGGGTGACATCGACGCACCCGCCACCAGCCGCCAGGACCTCGTTCACCGACCGGCCGGCGACCTCGTGCACCGACTGATGGAGGCCGCGTACGCCGGTGGAGCCGACATACATGCTGGTCCGCTTCCGCATGGCCTCGCGCCCCTCCACCTCGGTGCCGCGAGCAGCGTCGTACTGGCTGGTTCCCTCAGTCACGAATCCCCCTCCCCGGGCGTCCGACAAGACTTCAGCCCGTCAGCAGGTCCGGGTTGCCCGCCAGAGCGGCCAGGCGGCCCTGCGGATCCGGGACGAGGCGGCGTTCGGTGAGGTCGAGGACGCCGGCCACTCCGGTGATCTCCGCGGCCACCGTGCCGTCCTCCTTGATGATCTGCTGCGCCAGCGTGAACGTCTTCCCCGTGCCGTAGTCGAACCGGCAGGTGACCCGTACGCGCTCGCCGCCCCGCAGCTCGCGGCGGTACTTGACGGTGACCTCCAGCTGGACCGGGCCGATGCCGCCGGCGAGCAGCTTCTCCTGGGGGAGCCCGGCGGCCCGCAGCAGCTCCCAGCGGGCGTGTTCCGCGTACTGGAGGTAGACGGCCTGGTTCAGGTGGCCCTGGGTGTCGAGCTCGTAGCCGCGCACGGTCACATCAACGGAGAAGGTCATGACCGTGCGAACGCCTGGGCCCGGCGGCCCATTCCGGATAGGCGGCTACTCCGCGCGCAGGTGCGGGAAGCACCATTCGGTGCGGCTGCGCAGCACGGATCCGGGGCGCAGCACCGTGCTCGGGTGGTCGGGGCGGTTGGGTGAGTCCGGTAGGTGCTGGGTTTCCAGGCAGAGGGAGCCGTGGCGTTGGTGGCGGCGGCCGGTGCCGTCGGTGAACGCGCCATCGAGCTGGTTGGCGGTGTAGACCTGGAGGCCCGGTTCGGTGGTCCACAGCTCCAGGGTGCGCCGGTCGCCGGGAGCGGTGAGGCGGGCCGCCCGGCGCAGGGCTCCGGGGGCGGCGGGGCGCAGGACCCAGCAGTGGTCGTAGCCGCCGGCCCGCTCCAGTTGGGCGTCTGTGTGGCTGAGGCGTTCGCCGATGCGGTGCGGAATCGTGAGGTCGAAGGGGGTGCCGGTCACCGGGGCGGGCGGGTCTTCGGGGATGGAGCCGGCGTCGACGGGGAGGTAGGCGTCGGCGTCCACCTGGAGGGTGTGGCCGAGGATGTCGTCGTCGCCGAGATTGAGGTAGGAGTGGTTGGTGAGGTTGACGACGGTGGGCCGGTCGGTGGCGGCCGTGTAGTCGACGGCGAGGGTTCCGGCGGTGTCCAGGGTGTAGGTGGCGGTGACGTCGAGCGCTCCGGGGAAGCCCATGTCGCCGTCGGGGCTGTGCAGGGTGAGCCGGAGGACGGCCGTGGTGTCGGTACGGTGCCCGGCGGCCTCCCAGACCTTGGTGTGGAAGCCGTCGGGGCCGCCGTGCAGGGCGTGGCCCCGGTCGTTGGCGGGGATGTGGTGGGTGGTTCCGTCGAGGGTGAAGCGGCCGTGGGCGATGCGGTTGGCGTACCGGCCGATGACGGCCCCGAAGTACGGGTTCTTGTCGGTGTAGTCGTCGAGCGCGGGCAGCGAGCGGACGACCGGGCCGGGTTCGCCCGCGGTGTCCGGCACGGTGAGGCTGTGCAGGATACCGCCGTAGGTGAGGATCTCGGCCCGGACGCCGGTGCCGGAGTCGAGGGTCCAGAGGTCGATCTCGCTCTGCCCGTGGGCGCGGCCGAACGGTTTGCGGTGCACGGTGGGCATGAGGAGTTCCTTGGGGGTGCGGGGAAGGGCCTCGCGGCTACAGGTGCTGGGGGCGCGGAAGGGGCCTCGCGAGTCGCGTCAGCTGGGCGGTCCGGAGGCCTTGCGGGGTGTGGTGGACTCGCGGGGCGTGGTGGACTCGCGGACGACGAGGCGGTAGCCGGGGCGGGGCCGCCGGGGTTCGGCGACCGGGGCACCCGCGAGGCGTTCGACGAGGCTGTCGACGGCGAGCCGGGCGATGGCCGCCTTGTCCGGGGCGATGGTGGTGAGGGTGGTGGAGCCGTACCGGCTCTCCTCGATGTCGTCGAAGCCGACGACGGCGATGTCGTCCGGGATGGTGAGGCCGCGTTCGGTGATGGTGCGCATCGCCCCGGTCGCGATCATGTCGTTGTACGCGAACACGGCGTCGGGCCGCTCGCCCCGGTCGAGGAGCGAGGCCATCGCGGCGGCCCCGTCCTCGCGCCCGTAACCATCGGTGACGACGACGAGTGACTCGTCCGGTGCGATGCCGGAGGCTGCCAGCTCCTCGCGCCAGCCGCGCAGCCTCAGGTGGGCGGGCTGGCGTTCCTGCCCGGTGCGGGAGCCGAGGAAGGCGATACGGCGGTGGCCCAGCGCGATGAGGTGGGCGACGGCCTCGCGGGCGGCGGCCACGTTGTCGATGGCGATGTGGTCGTACGGGGCCTCGTACTCCCGCTCGCCGAGCAGCACCAGCGGCGCGGTCTCGGTGCGGGCCATCAGGTCCTCGGTCTCCAGGTGGATGGGGCTGAGGATGAGCCCGTCGATGACGTGGGAGCGGAATCCCTGGCAGACCAGCAGTTCCTTCTCGCGCTGGCCAGCCGTGTGGTCGACCAGGACGGTGTAGTCGTGCCGGGCGGCCGCGTCGACGACCTCGCCGGCCAGCTCCGCGAAGTACGGGTTGCCGAACTCGGGGACGGCGAGCGCGATGATGCCGGTGCGGCCCTTACGCAGATGGCGGGCGGTGAGGTTCGGCCGGTAGCCGAGCTCGTCGATCGCCTGCTGCACCTTGGCCCGCATCTGAGGGGTGACGTGCTGGTAGTTGTTGACCACGTTCGACACGGTCTTGATGGACACGCCCGCCCGTTGAGCTACGTCCTTGAGGCTGACGCCCACGGCACTCCTTGTTTCCTTGGTTCGACTCGGCCCGGCCTGTGCGGTTCAGGTGGTTCTGCGGCTGCGCGCGAGGTAACGCTGCGCCACCACGACAACGATAAGGAAGCCACCGCTGACCACCGACTGGTACGAGGAGTTGAGCGAGCCGATCTGATTGATCAGGTTCTGGATCACGGCGAGAAGCAGGACGCCCCAGAGGGTGCCGCTGATCGAGCCGGCTCCGCCGATGAGGAGCGTGCCGCCGATGACGACGGCGGAGATCGCGTCCAGTTCCATGCCGACGCCGACGATGGTGACGCCGGAGGAGAGGCGGGCGGCGTTCAGCGCTCCGGCGAGTCCGGCGAGCAGTCCGCTGAGGGTGTAGACGAGGATCTTCGTCCGGGCGACGGGCAGGCCCATCAGGGTGGCCGCGTCGCTGCTGCCGCCGACCGCGAACAGGGTCTGGCCGAACGAGGTGCGCTGGAGGAGGAGTCCGCCCGCCCCGAAGAGGGCCAGCGCGATGAGGATCGGGTAGCCGAAGCCCCAGACACTGCCCTGGCCCAGCTCGGCGAAGGCGGAGTCCTTGGGCACCAGGTAGGTGGTGGCGCCCTCGTCGGTGAAGGCGAGGAGGATGCCGCGCGCCGCGAGGAGGCTGGCGAGCGTGACGATGAAGGGGGCCATGTTGGCGCGGGCGATGAGCAGCCCGTTGACCAGGCCGATCGTTCCGCAGACCACCAGGGGCACCAGCAGGGCGGCGAAGAAGCCCCATTGGGAGGCCCAGGCGGCGAGGACACCGCCGAGGGCGAAGACGGAGCCGACGGAGAGGTCGATGCCGCCGGTGATGATGACCAGGGTCATGCCGAGGGCGACGATCGCGAGGAACGAGGCCTGGACGGTGACGCCCCGGGCGTTGTCGACGCTGGCGAACGTCGGGTAGACGAACGAGGCGATGAGGATCACGGTCAGCAGGACCGCGAGGACGCCTTGGCGCTGGACGAGTTCGCCGATGCGGGAGCCGGTGGAGCGCTCGGGCCGGGGTTCGGTGCGCGAGGGGGCGCTCTTGAGGGGCGCCGGGGACTCGGCGGGGGGCACGGTGGCCGGTTGGGTCTTGTTCATCGGGACCTACGCTCCCGGGCGACGTAGACGGCGGCGATGATGATGGCCGCCTGGGCGATCTGTGCGGTGGAGTCGGGCAGGTCGTGTTTGACGAGGGTGGCGCGCAGCAGCTGCATCAGCAGGGCTCCGGCGACGGTGCCGAGCACGCGGATGGAGCCGCCGTTCAGCGGGGTGCCGCCGACGACGACGGCCGTGATGGCGGACAGCTCCATGAGGGTGCCGAGGGAGGACGGGTCGCTGGCGGTGAGCCGGGCGGTGGCGAGGATGCCGGCGAGCGCGGCCATCACCCCGCAGAGGATGTAGACGCCGATCAGGACGCGCTTGACGGGCAGTCCGGACAGCGCGGAGGCCGAGCGGTTGCCGCCGATGGCGACGATCTGCCGGCCGAAGGTGGTCCGCTGCACCAGGAATGCGACGGCGAGTGCGAGGACGCCCGCGATGAGGACGACCGTCGGGATGCCGAGGAAGGAGCCGGTGCCGAGCGCGAGGATGTCCGGGTTGACGATCTGCTTGAGCTGGCCGTCCGCCATGACGAGGGCGAGGCCCCGGCCGCCGACGAACAGGGCGAGGGTCGCCACGATGGGTTGCAGCCCGACGAGCGAGACGAGCGTTCCGTTGATCGCGCCGACCACCGCCCCGGCGAGCAGGGCGATCAGGAGCGCGGGGACCAGCCCGTAACCGAGGTAGAGCGGCAGCAGGGCGGCGGCGAGCGCCATGGTGGAGCCGACGGAGAGGTCGATGCCCTCGGTGCCGATGACCAGGGCCATGCCGAGCGCGACGATCACGATGGGCGCGACCTGGACGAGCTGGGTGCGCAGGTTGTCGGCCGTCATGAAGTGCTCGGTGAACAGGGCGTTGAACAGCAGCACGACGGCGACGGCCGCGTACACGCCGTACTCCTGGTACCAGGCGGGGTCGCGGAGCCGGGCCAGTGGCTTCGCGGGGCGTGGCAGGGTGGCCTGGGTGGTCATCGGGGGTCCTCCTGGCCGGTCGGGACCTTCCCGCCGGGTTCGGGCGTGTGATCACCGGGCGCGGTATCGGGCGTTCGGTCGCTGAGCCCGGCGGCCGGCGTGCGGTCGGCGCGCACGGCGCCGGGCGTGTGGTCGCTGAGCACGGTGTCGGGCGTGTGGTCGGCGAGCACTTCGAGCAGGCGGCTCTCGTCCACCTCGTCGCCGGCGAGTTCACCGGCGACCGCCCCGCCGCGCAGGACGACGATGCGGTCGGCGCCCTCGATCAGCTCCTCGATGTCGGAGGAGATCAGCAGCACGGCAAGCCCCTCGCGGGCGAGTTCGTCGATGAGGGACTGCACCTCGGCCTTGGCTCCGACGTCGATGCCCCGGGTGGGCTCGTCGAGCAGCAGGACCTTGGGCTCCAGGCAGAGCCAGCGGGCGAGCAGCACCTTCTGCTGGTTGCCGCCGGAGAGTTCGCCGACCTTCTGCTCGGGGCTGGACGCCTTGATCCGCAGTCGCTTCATGAAGATGTCGACAATGCGGTCCTGCTTGGCGCGCGAGACGATGCCGGCCTTCGAGAGCCGGGGCATGGCGGCGAGCACGATGTTCTCGCGGACGGAGAGGCCGGGGACGATGCCCTCGGCCTTGCGGTCCTCGGGGAGCATGCTGATGCCCGCGCGGATGGCGGCGGCCGGGGTGGGGCGGCCGAGTCGCTTGCCGTCCACGGTGATCTCCCCGCCGTCCAGGGGCAGCGCACCGGTGAGCGCCTTCGCGGTCTCGCTGCGCCCGGAGCCCAGCAGACCGCCGAGTCCCAGGACCTCACCCGCGTACAACTCGACGGATATGTCGTGCAGTTGGTGGCGGCGGTCGAGGCCCTTGGCGGTGAGGACGGGGGTGCGGGCGGCGTCGTGCCCTTCGGCGGCGAAGCCGGTGAGGCCGTCGCGGCGGACCTCGGCCATGTCGCGGCCGAGCATCATCGACACCAGCTGCATGCGTTCCAGCGGGGCGAGTTCGCCGGTGTGGATGTGGCGGCCGTCGCGCAGGACGGTGACCCGGTCGCAGATGCGGTAGAGCTCGTCCATGCGGTGGCTGACGTAGAGGACGGCGATGCCCTGGCCGCGCAGGTTCTCGATGACCCGGAACAGGGTCTCGACCTCGCGGGGCTCCAGCGAGGAGGTCGGTTCGTCCATGATGACGACCTGCGCCTGTACGGAGACGGCGCGGGCGAGCGCGACCATCTGCTGGGTGCCGATGCCGAGGGTGTGCAGGGGCCGCTTGGGGTCGACGCGGACGCCGAAGCCGTCGAGGAGTTCGGTGGTCTCGCGGTTCATCCGGGGGAAGTCGATGAGACCGAACCGGTTCTTCGGCTCCCGGCCCAGGAAGATGTTGCGCGCCACGCTCATCAGCGGGACGAGGTTCACCTCCTGGTAGATGGTGGAGATCCCGGCCTGCTGCGCCTCGAAGGGGCGGGCGAAGCGGACGGGTTCGCCGCTCACGCGCACCTCGCCCTCGTCGCTCTGGTAGACGCCGGTGAGCACCTTGATGAGGGTGGACTTGCCGGCCCCGTTCTCGCCGACGAGCGCGTGGACCTCACCCGCGCGCAGCGCGAAGGAGACGTCGTCCAGGGCGACGACGCCCGGGAACCGCTTGCTCACCGAGCGGGCTTCGAGGACGGGGTCGGGTTCGGCGACAGCGGCCCCGGTCCCGGCGGTTGCCGGGTGCGGGGGTGTCGCGTGGGTGGGTGCCATGAATCCTGGCCTTCCGGTGGTACGGGAGAGGTGCCGGGCCGCCCCCGCGCCCCCGGCGGTGCCCCGGGGGGCACGCGGCGGCCGCGGTGCCCGGGGGCGGGGCGCGGGGCGTTACGGGGGGGGGGCCCGGCGGGGCCGACCCGCCC
>NZ_JBHXJG010000311.1:0-7433 GCF_042723425.1 Streptomyces sp. NPDC058375
CGGCCCGGCCCCGACAGGCGGGGCCGGGCCGTCCATCAAGCCTGACGTGCTGCGGGTGTTACGGGATCCAGGGGTAGGCCCCGGCGGCTCCCTTGGTCGTGAAGCCGAGCTTGCTCGCAGCCTTGTACAGAATGCGCTTAGCCATCAGACACTCCTCTGCCATGGGGGACAGCAACGGTGTGAGGCATAGCCCAAGGGGCCTGTTGATAAACAGAGTTACGGGAAAAGTTTCAACAACTCGCGATGACGGCAGAAAGATTGACGGGATGAAGCGGCGGGCGAACCGACCGGTCCCATCCGGACCCACCAGGGGGAGCTGTTGTGGCGGAGCAGACCGCGGTCGATCTCCTCGACATCGATCCGGCTTTCGGGTCCGATCCGTATCCCGCCTATGCCGTGCTGCGGGCCAGAGGGCCTGTGCACGAGATCCGCGCGGGGGAGAAGGACCGGTTCTGGCTCGTCGTCGGCCATGACGCCTGCCGGGAAGCGCTCACCGACCCCCGGCTCAGCCGCGACTGGCCGCGCAACGGGCACCTGGCCACCGGCCTCGAAGCCCCGCCCGTCACCGACGGCCCCGGCAACGCCCACATGCTGCTGAGCGACCCGCCGGACCACACCCGGCTGCGGCGGCTGGCCGCCCGCGCGTTCACCCCGCGCCGCGTCGCCGCTCTCGCCCCGCGCATCCAGGACGTCACCGACGGGCTGGTGACCGCCATGCTCGCCGCCGAGGGCCGTCGCGCCGACCTTGTGGACGCGCTGGCCTACCCGCTGCGGATGACCGTCATCTGCGAACTGCTCGGCATTCCGGACCTGGACCGGGACGCCTTCCGGGGGTGGTCCGACGAGATCACCGCACCCACCGGTGCCAAGGCGGCGCGGGCGGCGCAGGCGGAGGCGGTGCCGTATCTCGGCGGGCTGATCGCCGCCAAGCGCGCGGCACCGGCGGACGACCTGCTCAGCGACCTGATCCATACGGTCGACGAGGGCGGGGACCGGATGAGCGAGGACGAGCTGCTCTCGATGGCGCTCCTGCTGCTCCTGGCCGGGCACGAGTCCACGGTGAACTTCCTCTGCAAGGGCGCCCGTGCGCTCTTCGCCCACCCTGACCAGTTCGCCCTCCTCCGCAGCGACCTGGACGGCCTCGTGGAGGGTGCGGTGGAGGAGATGCTGCGCTACGACGCCCCGGTGGAGACCGCACCGCCGCGCGTGGCCGTCGAGCCGCTGGAGATCGGCGGCCGGCCCGTGCCCGCGGGTGCTGTGGTCCTGATCGCTCTGGGGGACGCCGGCCGGGATTCGGCCCGCTACGCCGCACCGGACCGCTTCGACATCCGCCGCACGGGGACCGGGGACCGGGGGCACCTGGCGTTCGGCCACGGTATCCACTACTGCCTCGGCGCCCCGCTCGCCCGCCTCGAAGGGCGCATCGTCTTCCGCACCCTCCTCGCCCGCTGCCCGACGCTCGGCCCGGACGGGAGGCCGGGAGGCCGGTTCTCGGGGCTCTTCGCTCAGGGGGAGCGGAAGGTTCCGGTCCGCTGGTGAGGTGCCTGACGGCCGCTGCGAGGGTTCACAGCCCCGGCGCGCCCCACACCGGGAACCACCGGGACAGGTCCTTCTCCACCCGGAGGTCGTCGCCGAGCGCCCCGCGCACCTGGAGCTCCAGTTGGTTGTCCCGCTTCTCGGCGTCGCCGGGGAGCGGGGCGAACGGGTAGAACGTGCCGCGCTTGTAGAGGTACACCAGGGCCAGGGCCCGACCCCCCGCGTCCCGGAAGCCGATCAGCGAGCACAGCAGGTGCGGGCCGAAGCCGCCGTCCTGGAGCATCGTGTTCACCGCGTGCAGGTCGTTGACCAGGCCCGCCGTGTCGTCGGCCGGGTGGGTGGCGAGCAGCCAGGTGTAGCCGTACGCGTCCCGGCTGAACTCCACCGGGACGCCGCCGCGCTCGGTGTCCGCGTCCAGCAGTTCGCGCACGTCCTCCTGGAGCCGGGCGAAGCCGCCGCCCTCCACGCCCGCGAAGCAGACCGAGCCCCGGCCGGTCGGGGTGAAGCCGGTCGCGGCCTGGAGGGTGAGGGCGGCGGAGGGCACGGCGAAGAGCTGGTCGAGGTCGGGGCGGACCGGTTTGCTCCGGCCGAGGATCGCGTCGAGCAGGCCCACGGGTGTAACTCCTTCGAGTCGGCTTCAAGTCGGCTCAGCGGGACAGGTCGGTGGAGATCCGGGACAGCTGGTCCAGGCGCTGTTCCAGCGTCGGGTGCGAGGAGAGCAGCCGGCCCAGGGACTCCTTCGCCGAGAACGCCGGCATGAAGTAGAACGCGTTGTACGGCTCCGCCTTCCGCAGGTCCTCGGTCGGGATGCGGGCCATCTGCCCGCTGACCTTCGTCAGGGCCGAGGCGAGGGCGGAGGGGCGGCCGGTGAGCAGGGCGGCGGCCCGGTCGGCGGACAGCTCGCGGTAGCGGGAGAGCAGCCGGGTGAGCAGGAAGCTGATCGCGTACACGACCGCGCTGATCAGCGGGATCAGGAGGAGCAGGATGCCTGCCGGGTCGTTGCCGGGGCGGCTGCGCGCGAAGCCGCCCCAGAGCGCGATGCGGGTGATGATGCCCGCCAGGACGCCGAGGAACGAGGCGATCGTCATGACGGCCACGTCCCGGTGCGCGACGTGCGACATCTCGTGGGCGAGGACGCCCTCCAGCTCCTCCGGTTCCAGTCTGCGGAGCAGGCCCGTCGTCGCGCAGACCAGGGCCGTCTTCTCGCTGCGGCCGGTGGCGAACGCGTTCGGTACGTCGCTCTGGGCGATGGCCACCTTGGGCTTCGGCATGTCCGCCAGGGCGCAGATGCGGTCGATGGTGCCGTGCAGCTCGGGGGCCTGCTCGGGGGTGACCTCGCGGGCCCCCATGCCGTATGCGGCGATGCGGTCGCTGAACCAGAACTGGGCGATGAACAGACCGCCCGTGATGATCAGGATGATCGGCCAGGAGCCCCGCAGCGCCGCGAGGAGCACGCCCACGAAGACGACGTAGAGCAGACCGATGAGGAACATGGTGGTGACCATGCGACCGGTCAGACCCCGGTCGGGGGCGTAACGCGAACGGGCTCGTGGCATCGGTGCCTCCTGACAGCTCACCTCTCACCTGACTCCCATAGTGCCCCTTTGCGGTGAGAACCGGATAAACGTGCTGTCTGCACCGGTCAGGGCCAGAGCAGCTCGCGCGTCCACTCGCCGCCGGTGCCGCCGCCCGCCGCACGGCGGTAGTGCAGCCGGATGTGGCGGCGGCGGGCGTCGCCCTGGAAGAACTCCACCTCGGCCGGCTCGACCACGTACCGGGTCCAGGTCGGGGCCTCCGTGTCCGGCTCCGCCCGCGCCCGCTCCCAGGCCGCGTCCGCCGCCCGGTGGAGGGTCGCCACCGAGTCGACCACCTCGCTCTGCGCCCCGGTCAGCGCGGCGGCGAGCGCACCCGTGGACCGGGCGTGCAGGTCGGCGTGGCTCTCGGCCGGGGTGCAGCGGACGACGGGGCCCCGGACCCGTACCTGCCGACCCTGCGCGGGCCAGTAGAAGCCGAGGGCGGCGTGCGGGCGGGCGGCGAGCTGGTGGCCCTTGGCGCTGGTGGC
Source organism: Streptomyces sp. NPDC058375 (assembly GCF_042723425.1). Classification (NCBI taxonomy): domain Bacteria; kingdom Bacillati; phylum Actinomycetota; class Actinomycetes; order Kitasatosporales; family Streptomycetaceae; genus Streptomyces; species Streptomyces sp. NPDC058375. The sequence goes on from NZ_JBHXJG010000311.1 coordinate 3,599, forward strand.
GTGGGAGGCGAAGTGGAAGCCCCGCTCGTCCGCGTCGTGCAGGAGCAGCGTGCGGACGTCGGGAAGGCCCTCGGCGTCGGCCGTGGCCAGCGCCATCGCGTGCGGCTCGGGCTGCCCCGCCGCCACGGCCTCGGCGAACCAGGCGTGGAAGAGGGGGAGGGGCGCGGGCGGGGCCGACTCCGCGTCGAAGGACGGCAGCTCGGTGTCCCAGACGCGCTGGGCGTGCAGGAGGTCGGCGAAGGGGCGCGGGGTCGGTGCGTTCATGGTCGCTATTGGACCGCACGGGGTCCGGCCGCGGCGTGGGCGCATGGTTCGGCAGTGGGCGTAGCTCGGTGAGACACATGACGCTACGGTGGAGGGATGAAGACCATCACGCAGCGGGAGTTCCGTAACAAGTCCGCCGAGGTCATGGATGCGGTGGAGGGCGGCGAGACCTTCCACATCACCCGGAACGGCATAGAGGTCGCCGAACTGCGCCCGCTCAGCCGCAAGCGGCAGCTCGGCGCCGAGGAACTCGTGGCCCGCCATCGGCGGCTGCCGCGGGTGGACGGTGCGCTGCTGCGTCGTGAGGCGGACGAGTTCTTCGGCGCGGAGGACCGGGGCGGCGACGATGACGTGTGGGAGCGCAACGGTGGCTGAGCGGTACCGCGCAGGAGTGCTCGACACCTGTACGTACATCGACCTCGGCGTGCTGGAGCCGGAGCGGCTGCCCGAGCTGCCCGCCCTCACCGCCCTCTCGCTCGCGGAGCTCCAGCAGGGTGTGGCCGTGGCGAAGGACCCGTTGGTGCGGGCGGCCCGGATGGAGAAGCTCGGGGCGGCGGTGGCCGACTTCGAACCGCTGCCCTTCGACGCGGAAGCCGCCGCACGCTACGGAACCCTCGTCGCTCTCGTCCTCGCGGCCCGGCGCGACCCCCGGCCGCGCCGGATCGACCTGATGATCGCCTCCATCGCATCGGTCCGGGATCTGCCGCTCTTCACGCGCAATGCCGACGACTTCAAGGGGTTGGAGAGCGCGGTCACCGTCGTCGGGCTGTGAGGCGGGCGGAGTGACGGGCCCCGGCCGGGGCAGGACGTACTCACCCCCGCCCCAGCACCACCGTCCCCGACGCGCAGAACCAGCCGCCCGTCCCCGACGCCACCGCCAGCTCCGGCAGTGCGCCCCCGGCCCTGCGCACCTGTCGGAGTCCCGCCTCGCCGCGCAGTTGCCGTACCGCCTCCACCAGCAGGAACAGCCCGCGCATCCCGGGGTGGCAGGCGGACAGGCCGCCGCCGTCCGTGTTCACCGGGAGTTCGCCGCGCAGCCCGGTGCGGCCCTTCTCGACGAACGCGCCGCCCTCGCCCTTCGCGCAGAAGCCCAGGTCCTCCAGCGTCACCAGCGTCATGTACGTGAACGCGTCGTAGATCTCGGCCAGGTCGATGTCGGCGGGCCGCACCCCGGCCCGTTCGAAGGCCAGGCGGCCGGAGACGGCGGCGGGGGAGACCGTGAAGTCCTCCCACTCGGACATCGTGGCGTGCGAGACGTGCTCTCCGGTCCCCAGGATCCACACCGGGGCCTTCGCCGTGTCGGGGACGTACTCCTCGGCGGCCAGCAGCACCGCGCAGCCCCCGTCGCTGCGGACGCAGCAGTGCAGCTTGGTGAACGGGTCCGCGATCATGGGCCCCGACAACACGTCGTCCACGGTGATCGGCTCCCGGAACATCGCCTCCGGGTTCGCCGCCGCGTTCGCCCGCGCCGTCACCGCCACCTCGGCGAGCTGCTCCAGGGTCGTGCCGTACGCGTGCATGTGGCGGCGGGCGGCCATCGCGTACTTGGCGATCAGGCTGTGCCCGTACGGCACCTCGAACTGCGCCGGCCCCCGCGCCCCGAACGACAGGTTCGACGTGCGGCGGCCCGCCTTGATGTCGGCCCGGGCAGTGGACCCGTAGACGAGGAGCACCGCCCGGGCCCGGCCCGCGGCGATGGCGTCCGCCGCGTGGGCGGCCATCACCTCCCAGGTCGCGCCGCCCACCGCCGTCGAGTCGACCCAGGTGGGCCGCAGCCCCAGATACTCGGCGACCTCCACCGGGGCGAGCGCCCCGAGCCCCGCGGAGGCGAAGCCGTCGACGACCGCGCGGTCCAGGCCGGAGTCGGCGAGCGCGCGGCGGGCGGCCTGGGCGTGCAGGGCGTACGGCGTGGCTTCGTCGACGCGACCGCAGTCCGCGAGCGATACGCCGACCACGGCGACCCTGCGCGGACGGCGGGAGGGCCGCGGGGCGGAGGAGGACATAAATCTGACGGTACATCAGATAGGAGGTGTCGCAACCGGGCGTGCGCGATGACTTCCTCGCCCCGCCCCTGTGCGCGACTCTGGGAATTCCCGTCCTCGCTACCTAATATGACGGCTCGTCAGATCAGGGCGGGGGCCGGGCCGGCGGCATCCAGGCCCGGGGGGAGGGGGGGGGCGCCCGGCGGCTGTACGGGGAGGCCGACCGGATCCTGGACGGGCACAGTGCGGGGCTGCTCCTGGTCGCCGCCCACGCGGGGGGCTATCCGCGCAGCCGTACGCAGTTGTTCCTGGTCACCGGCGATGCGGCGGGGCTGGTACGCACCCGGCTCACCGCCCTCGACGAGACCCGCCCGCTGGCCCGCGTCGAACTGCGCGAGACCCCCGCCGAGCTGCTCGGCGCGGACGGCACCGCCGACGTGGCCGCCACCCTCGCCGCCGCCGCCCTCGCCGCCGCCGGCCGCACGGCCGCCGCGATCCTCGCCGCCGAGGCGGTCGGGACGGCGGCGAGCGCCCTGGAGCGCACCGTGGAGTACGTGAAGGCGCGCGAACAGTTCGGCAGGGCCGTCGGCTCGTTCCAGGCCGTCAAGCACCGCCTCGCCGACCTGTACGTACGGGTCGAGGCGGCCCGCTCCGCCGCGTACCACGCGGCCCGGGACGCGGAGGCCGGCCCGCTCGCGCTCGCCCAGGCCCTGGAGGCGGCCCGGATCACCACCGGTGAGGCCGTCCAGCTGCACGGCGGTATCGGCTTCACCTGGGAACACGAGGCGCACCGCTACCTCAAGCGGGCGGCGGGCGACGAGCTGCTCTTCGGCCCAGTCCACCGGCTGCGCGACCACGCGGCGCAGCGGGCCGGGCTCTTCGGGGCCGCCGCAGGCGCTCTCCGGCCCACCGGGGCCGGTCGGGTGTCCCTCACCGCCGCGTCCGGGACGGGTATCCGATGAGCCGCGCTCCCGCCGCCGCCCGGGGCGCGCGTCTGGTCCAGCGGGTCTCCTCGACCCGGGCCTTCGCGCGGATCGCCCCGCACGTGGTCCCCGCCCTGGACCGGGCCGTGCACCGGCTCACCCGGGGCAAGGTGCTGCTTAGCGCCCGGATGCTGCCGGGGCTCGTCCTCACGGTGCCGGGGGCGCGCACGGGCCGGCCGAGGACCACTCCGCTGGCCTGCATGCCGGAGGGGGAGGCGGAGGGCGCCTGGATCCTGGTCGGCAGCAACTTCGGCCGTCCGGGTCACCCGGCCTGGACCGCGAACCTGCTGGCCCGCGGGGGCGAGGCCGTCGTCAACTGGCGCGGCCGGGACATCCCCGTACGCGCGACCCTGTTGGAGGGCGAGGACCGCGCCCGGGTGTGGGAGGCCGCGCTCGCGTTCTGGCCGCCGTACGCGGCGTACCAGCGACGGGTGGAACGTCAGATCCGGCTGTTCCGGCTGGAGCGGCGGTAGCCGGAGCGGGCGGCGGCGCGGGCAGGGCGGCCTGGAACGTCGGCCGGTTACGTCCGGGGACGGGGACCGCCCCGGAGTCGACCCGGTCCTCCGGGAACGCCGACGGCGGACCACCCGCAGGGGTGTGCGTGGG
>NZ_JBHXJG010000312.1:0-7415 GCF_042723425.1 Streptomyces sp. NPDC058375
GCCCCGGCCCCTGCCTGCCGTTTCGGCCGCCCTGCCGCGCCGTGTCCCGTCCTGCCGGGCCGTGTCCCGACCTGCTGCGCCGTGGCCGTGCACGCCTGTCCGGCCTGCCGTGGCCGTCCCGGGAAGTGGCCGGATTACGGATCGGTTCCTGGCCACCTCCCCGGGCCCGGTAGCGATGCGGGAGTGCGACAGGACCGGTTGACGCGAGCCTCTCATCACAGGACGCCATCAGGCCGCGCCCGCCTCGCCCGCCCCCGGCGGCCGCCCTCCCCCTCCTCCCTCTCCCCAAGGAGCACTTCGCATGACGCGCACCACCACCTCGCCGGCTCCCGCCGCTCCCTCTCTCGGGGACGCCCGGATCATCTCCACAGCCGACTTCGTCTTCGCCCCGCTGGCCGGGCGTCTCACCGAACTCGCCACCCCGGTCAGCCCCGCCGTCGGCTCCACACACGTCACGCTGCACGTCGTCCGGATCGCCGCGGGCGAATCCTTCACCCCCGAGTCGAGCATCGAGGAGGAGAACACCGCGGTCGTCTTCGACGGCCGGGGGACGGCCACGGTCGGCTCCCGGAGCCGGCGGATCGAACGTTCCCACGCCGCGTACGCCCCCACGGGTCAGCCCCTGAGCCTCACGGCCGACGAGGAGGGACTCACCGTCTACATCTGGCGTACGCCCCTCACGGCGGGACGCCGGCCCGGCACCGACCCCGAGCCGTTCTCCACGCTCTGGGACGAGACCACCCAGCTGCGCGGATTCGGCGGAACCGGGCAGATAGCCCCCGACGCCGACCGCGCCACCATGAACTTCGTCTTCTGGCCCGGCAACGGCAGCAGCCAGCTCTGCCTCCACTGCGGCATCCAGCAGCCGGGCCAGACCTTCAACGTCCACCTGCACCCCGACAGCGACGAGGCGTTCATCGCCTTCGAGGGCATCGGCCAGATGTACCTGCGCGACCGCTGGATCGACGTCGCCGCCGGTGACGTCCTGTACGCCGCGCCGGGAGTTCTGCACGGCGCCCGCAACCCCCACACCGGGCCCGACGCCCGGCGCTTCGTGACCTGCGGGGGCCCCAGCCCCTACGACCCGGCGCTCTATTCCGCCGCCGGCCTCCCCTCCGACGTCAGGTGATCTGAGCCATGTGCCGAATCCACGGATCCTTCCACGCCCGTACCACCGATGACGAGATGCGCCGGGTCGCCGCCCTCCAGCACCACGGCGGCCCCGACGCCCAGTCCTTCGCCCGGCAGTCCGGCTGGGCCCTCGGCAACAACCGGCTCTCGATCATGGACCCCGACGGCGGGGACCAGCCCTACCGCCTGGGCGACATCACCGTCGTCTTCAACGGCGAGATCTACAACCACGACCGGCTGCGCACCGAACTCATGCGCCAGGGCTTCCACTTCGACGACCGCTGTGACGGATCGATTCTTCCCGCGCTGTACCTGACGTACGGGGATCGCTTCGCCGAGCACCTGGACGGCATGTTCTCCGTCGCCGTGATGGACCTGCGCCGGGCGCCGCGCCTGGTGATCGCCACTGACGCCTCCGGCATGAAGCCGCTCTACTACCACTGGGAAGAGCGCAGCGGCCGGTTCCACTTCGCTTCCGAGCTGCCCGCCCTGCTCGGCTTCGACGGCGTGCGCCCCTACGAGGACGAACTGGGTCTGCACACCTACCTGTCGGCCAAGACGCCCTTCGGCCAGCGGACCATGTTCGAGGGCATCGACGTCCTGCCGCCCGCCACCACCGCGGTCGTCACCCGCGAGGACGGTCTGCGCCTCACCTCCCGGCGCATGGGTTACGAGTCCGCTCCGCCGGTCGACGAGGAGCGGAGCCTGTCCCGGGCGGGCGAGTCGCTGCGCGAGCTGCTGTCCCGCGAGGTCTCCCGGCTGCTGATCGCCGACGCGCCGGTCGCGGCCATCACCTCAGGCGGGCTCGACTCCAGCCTGGTCACCGCGCTCGCGGCCTGCATCCTGTACGACCGCGGCTCCAGCGAGGCGCTGCACACGTTCAACATCGCCTACACCGGCGACTGGCCCGGCGACGAGCGGGCCTTCGCCTCGGAGGTGTCCCGGCACACCGGCACGGTGCACCACCAGGTGGAGATCGACCCGGCCACCTTCCCCGACCTGATGGGCGACGTCGTACGCCACCTCGGCCAGCCCAACGCCGACCCGATCACGCTCTCCACCTTCTCGCTGTTCCGGGCGGTGCGCGACGCCGGGTTCAAGGTGGCCCTCACCGGGGACGCGGCCGACGAACTCTTCGGCGGCTACAGCCGCATGACCCAGGCGCTCGCCGCGCCCGAGGGGGCCGACTGGGCGGGCCCCTACCTCGACCACCTGGCCGCGGTGCCGGAGTCCCTGCGCCGGCAGCTGTACACCCCCGAGTACGCCGCCCGGATCCACGCGCCCGGCGTGTCCCCGCTGCCGCCCGGCCTCACCGACATCCTCGCCAACGGCGGGGGCAGCCGGCTCCAGCGGATCACCCGGATCGAACAGCGCTACCGGCTGCCCGCGTACCACCTGCGCCGCGTCGACCACCTCTCGATGGCCAGCTCGGTGGAGGCCCGGCTCCCGTTCTGCCAGCCCAGCGTGGTGCGCTTCGCGGCGTCCCTGCCCGACCAGCACCGCACGGTTCCGGGCGTCGGAGTCAAGCGCGCGCTGTACCGGGCGGCCGACGGACTGCTGCCGGACAGCGTCCTGAACCGGCCCAAGCAGCCCTTCACCCTGCCGATCACAGCCATGCTGAGCCCGGGGCAGCGGCTGTGGGCGATGGCCCGCGATGTCCTGTCCCCCCAGGCCCTGCGTGCCGACGGGCGGCTGCGGTACGAGGTGGTCGACGCCCTGTTCGCCGAGCAGGAGGCCCGGCCGTCCGACGGCACCTCGCTGGCACTCTGGGCCCTGATGTCGCATCAGATGTGGCGCAGTGAGTTCTTCGGCCCGTCCGTCGGCACGCACCGGCAGACCCGTGAACTGGCGGTGGTGGCCGGATGATCGTCTCCCTGGTCAAGGCGGCCGGCGCACCCTGCCCTACCGCGGTGCTGGACGGCCGCGACCTCCCCGAATCCGATCCCCAGTTGCTGAGCGCGCTGGCCGACCTGCGGGTCGACCTGACCCGGCAGGGCTCGGCCGATGTGCTGAAGAACGCCATCGTGCGGCCCTCCCGGCACCCGCTGTTCGACCTGGACTACCGGTTCGTCCAGTCCCTGCCGCAGAGTCACGACAGCTTCGACCTCCGCGGCTCCTGCGGCCATTCGATCCTGGCCGCCGTCGAGGCGGCCGCTCGCACCGGCATGATCCAGCCACTGGTGCCGGGGTGCCGGGTCCGGGTCAACGTCCTCAACAACGGTGACAACGTGGTGTGCGAGGCCGAGGAGACCTTCGGCGGCGGCACCCGGTTCACGGCGCACTTCCTCTGCTCACCGCCGCTGGAGCTGCCCGAGCTCCTGATGACGGGGGAGCCGGTGACCCACGTCCCCTTCGAGGGCCGGTCCGTGCCCGTCTCCCTGGTGTCGATGGGCAATCCGTACGCCTTCGTCGACGCGACGCAGCTCGGCGTGGATGGGCCGGACGCCCTGTTCGGCGACGACCCCGCCCTGTTCGACACCCTGACCCGGCTGCGGATCGCGGTCTGCGTCTCGCAGGGCTGGGACACCTTCGGGGCCTTCCCCAAGATCGCGGCCGTGCTCCCGCAGGACGGCGGCGGCCTGTACGTACGGGCCGTCTCGGTCCCTTCCTGGCACCCCACGGTCGCGCTCACCGGTGCCATCTGCCTGGGCGCCGCCGCCGGCATCACCGGCACCGTGCCCTGGTCGCTGGCGGGCCGCGAGGCCCGGGATCCTGACGCGCTGCTCCAGGTCCGCACCCCGGGCGGCTGCGTCCGGGTGGCCGCCCACTCGACGTCCGGCCCCGACGGGCGGCGCCGGCTCGCCTGGGTGTCGGTCGCCGAGAAGCAGGTCGAGTACCGGGGGCTGCTGCCGCGTTCCCGGTCCGCGACCGCCCGGCCCCCCGCCGTCTCCGCCCGCCTCACCCCGTCCGCCCCTCTATCCGAGGAGAACCCGTGGGTTCCGCTGACAGCCTGACCGCCGTACGCGACGACATCGGCCCCGGGGCGTTGTCCGACCCGTTCGCCATCGATCCGTTCCCCGGCGACCACCGCCGCTCCGCCCGCGACAGCGCCGCGCGCCCCGCCCCCGTACTGCCGACACCCCCGACCCTGGAGCGGCTGGCGGCCTGCGCCGAGGCGGCCGACCTCACCGGGGAGCCGGACCGCGAAGCCGTCGCGGTGCTCCGCGAGAGCGGCCTGCTGGCTCTGGTCGTACCGAAGTGCTACGGCGGGGCGGGCGCCGACGCGGTGGCCCTCAACACCTGTGTGGAACAGGTCGCCTCGGTGAACGCCTCGGCTGCGATCATGCTGTTCCAGCACTGCGCCGTGACCAGCCGGATCGTCGAGAACGGCTCGCCCGCCCAGCACCGCGATGTGCTGCCGGGGCTGGCCGACGGCCGGTGGCTGGCCGCCTCCGCCTGGTCGGAGAGCGGGGCCGGCGCCGACAAGAAGAACCTCGCGACCCGGGCGCACCGCACGCCCGAGGGGGACTGGCTCCTGGACGGCGCCAAGTCCTTCACCACCAGCGCGGGCCTCGCGGACGTCTACCTCGTCCTGGCCCAGACGCCGGACGAGGTCCCGGCCGCCGCCTCCTCCCGGGACACCGGGTACGGATCGGCCGGCCAGACGTTCTTCCTGGTCCCGGGCGACCACCCCGGCCTGATCCCCGACACCTCGATGCGGCTGACCGGAATGCGCGGCTCCGCCACCGGGTTCGTGTCGGTACGGGAGTGCGTCGTGCCGGACTCCGCACGCCTCGGCGCGACGGGCGTCGCGGCGTCCATCATCGCCCGGGTCCGCGACAGCGGCGCCTCGCTCGGCGCCGTCGCCGTGGGCATCGCGCAGGCCGCGCTCGACACCGCCCACGCGCACGCCGGCCGCCGGGGACTCTACGCCCATCAGGCGGTACGTCACCGGCTGGTGGACCTGGCCACCCAGGTCGAGGCCGCCCGCGCGGTGGTGGAGCGGGCCGGCCGGCGCACCGCCGCCGACCCCGGTATGACCACGCTCCACTCCAAGCTCGCCGCCTCCGAAGGGGCGGAGCGGGTGGTGGCGGACGTGGCCCGCTTCCTGGGATCGGCGGGTTACGTGGAGACACATCCGATCAACCGGTTCGGGCGCGACGCCCGGGCCGTAGCCCTGATGGGACCGACCAACGACCTCTGCAAGGAACTGGTGAGCCTGCCGTGGACCCGATGAACTCCCCCTCCCTCATACCCTCCGCCTCCTCCCCGGCCGACCTGGTGGTGGAAGGCGGCCGACTGGTCACCCCCGAGGGAGTGACCGAAGGCAGCGTCGTCGTCCGCGACGGCCGCGTCGCGGCGATCCTCGCCCCCGGCGCTCCGCTGCCCCCCGGGCCCCGTCTGAGCGCCGCGGGCAGGTACGTCCTGCCTGGGCTCATCGACTCCCATGTGCACTTCCGCACCCCGGGTCTGGAGCACAAGGAGACCTGGGAGAACGGCAGCCGGGCTGCCCTCGCCGGGGGCGTCACGACGGTGATGGACATGCCCAACACCCGCCCCCCGTCGCTCGACGCGGTGACCCTCCGGGCCAAAGCGGCGCTGATCGCGGGCCGCTCCTACGTGGACCACCGGTTCCACATGGGAGCCGACCCCGACCACCCGGAGGTCCTCGCCGACCTCGCTCCGGAAGTGGCGACCTCCGCCAAGGCGTTCATGGCGGGCCACCACACGGCACCGGTGGTGTTCCGCGAGGCACACCAGCTGGAGGCGGCGTTCGCCGCCGCCGCGCGGGGCGGGGTGCGCCTCGTGCTGCACGCCGAGGACCAGCACGTCTTCGACCTGCTCGACTCCCGCGCCGGCGACCCCGAGACGTACGACGCCTACGAGCCGCACCGGCCGCGCTCCGGGGCGATCGTCGCGGTCGCCAAGGTCGTCCACCTGGTCCGCACGTACGGCACCAAGACGCACATCCTGCACGTGTCATCCGCCGAGGAGACCGACCTGCTCGTCGCCGCCGCGGCCGAGGGGCTGCCGATCAGCTTCGAAGTCACCGGGCACCACCTCGCGTTCACCGACCACGACACCGCCCTGCGCGGCCCCCGTACCCGGCTCTCCCCGGCGATCCGCGCTCCCCGGGACCGTGAGCGGCTCTGGCAGGCCGTGCTCAGCGGCGAGGCGTCCACGATCGGCAGTGATCACGCCCCGCACACCGTCGAGGAGAAGAACCGTCCCCCGGCCGAGGCGCCTCCCGGCCTCCCCGGCGTCCAGGAACTGGCCGTCTCGGTCTGGACCGGCATGCTCGCCCGTGGCATCGCCCCCGACGCCGCCGCCGTCCACCTCGCCCGGCTGATGGGAACGGGCCCGGCGGACCTGTTCGACCTGGCCGGGAAGGGCCGCCTGACGGTCGGCTCCGACGCCGATCTGGCCCTCCTGGACCCGGCCGCCCGCTGGCAGCTCTCGGCGTCCCACGTCGAGTCGCTGTGCGGCTGGTCGGCGTACGAGGGCTGGATGTTCACCGGCCGGTTCACCACCGTGGTACGGGGCGGACAGGTGGCCTGGGACCTGGAGAGGGGCACGCTGGGCGAACCCCTGGGCCGCTGGCTGTCCGGACCGGACCTCCCCGCGAACGGGGTACCGGCCACCGCGCCGGTCCGCGAACTGGAAGGAGCGGCCCGATGAACGCCACCTCCCTGCTGACCGCGTCCACGACGCCCCGCTCCGCCCGGGCGGCCTTCGCTCCGCGAGCCGGCTCCCCGGTGACCGGGGCCGCCGCCCCGGCCCCGGCGGCGTCCGGCGACGTAGCGGCCGACGAGTTCCGGTCCGCCATGGCCTCCCTCGCCGCCCCGGTCACCGTGGTGACCTGCTACGACGCGACGGGCACCCCGCGGGGCCTCACGGCCAGCGCGGTGTCTTCACTCTCCCTGGACCCGCCGCTGCTGCTGGTCTGCCTGGACCGGAACTCCCGCACCCACGACGTGCTCGTCTCGGCGGACTCTTTCGCCCTCCATCTCCTCGGCCCGGAGAACGAGGCGCTGGCGAAGCGGTTCGCGGGCCCGACGGACCAGCGCTTTACGCATGTCTCCCTCGCCTCCGGCCCGACCTCGCACCAAGCGCCGCAACTGGCCGACTGCGCACTACGGTTGACCTGCACCCGCTACAAGGTCATCGAGGCGGGCGACCATTCGATCCTGGTGGGCCGAGTCACCGCATCCGACTGCCTGGGCCGCCCGGCCGGAGGCCTGGTCTGGCACCACCGAGGCTTCGCCCACGCGAAGCCGGCGGAGGTCACCACCTGACCGTGGCAACTTCCCTGTCCGTCAACGTCGAGGGCCCCCGCAGCGAGC